>SOJY01000133.1 GCA_004376385.1 Candidatus Bathyarchaeum sp. | reverse complement strand
TACGGTTTAGAAACCGGAGCAAATTGTCGTAACGTCTAGCTGATTAATTCCATATCTTCTCCACAGCACACAAGTGTTCCGCCGCCGACCTTAGTCACAACCACTTCGTTACCACAAATGTTACAACGGTACTTTTCATCAACTGCTTGAACCCCCACAGTTTCACCCCCTCTGCTTGATGACACAGTAATCCTATGCAAAACTGCTATTATGTCTTTTCAGGAGGCAGAAGCACAACCTCATTCACTATAGAATGCAGATGTCAAAAAGAGCAGAACGTAATCTAGACTAGAAAAGCCGTTGTCTATGCGTTTAAAAAGTTCATGCAGACCAAGAAACGGAAGTAACCGATCCACTAAACCCAAGCTACGGTCCAGTAAATCCGCATTTTGGACAGCGGTAGTTTCTTCCGAACTGCCGGCATTTAGCGCAACGCCAGATAAGTATTTCTCCACAGTTGGGGCAATTAAATTTTGTTGAATCTTCGCCCGGAGGAATAGTTCGGTTACAGGACATGCATTTGGGCAGAACGATGTTTACTCTCTCGCTCACAGCAACACCTCAAGGAATTCTGGATAATACAATGCCCTCTTATATATGCTATCTTTTAAAACTTCCCGTGATATAGTAAAACCATTGGCTGAACAAAAGAGGAAGAGACGTGAAAACAAAACAGGACATTGTTGTGGTTGGAGGAGGTCCCTGCGGTTCATACTCAGCATATACAGCCGCTAAACTAGGCGCCGAAGTAGTGGTTTGCGAAGAGCATGAAAAGATAGGGGCGCCGAATCATTGTGCAGGTCATCTAAACATTTCCAGTTTAAAGCGGTTAGGGATACAAATACCACGGGATGCTGTTGAGAACGAAATTAAAGGAGCCGTTTTCTATTCTCCGTCAGGCAAAGAGTTTGTTTTGAGGTGCCGCAATCCAGTAACTTATGTTGTTGACAGGGAACTCTTCGACAAGCACATCTTTGATTTAGCCGTGAAAGCTGGAGTCCAGTACCGCTTCAAGTCAAGGGTGAAGTCTCTACTCTTCGATTCAGGTTACGCCAAGGGGGTCGCCCTAAAGGGAAAAGAGCTGGTGGAGGCGGATGTCGTCATAGACGCTGAGGGGTGCTCATCAGCCATTCTTAAGAAGATGGACCTAGAGGGTCTGAAGGCTTCTATGATGGTGCGGGGAATCCAAGCAGAAGTCGATGGACTAGAGACTGCAGAGGAAGACATGGTTGAAGTGTACCTTGGAAATAACGTTGCTCCAGGATTTTTTGCGTGGATAATTCCCAGAAAGGACGGAACAGCAAAGGTTGGCTTAGCCACCTCAACAGGCAACCCCCACCAGTATCTGCAGAGGTTCATGAAAAAACATCCCGTGGCTTCCAAGAAACTAAAAAAAAGCATAACCACCAACATTAATCTTCATCCCATACCCTTGGCTGGCCCAATACCCAAAACATATTCAAACGGTTTTCTTGTGGTTGGAGACGCAGCGTCCCAAGTAAAACCAACAACAGGAGGAGGCGTCATCTTTGGGCTAACATGCGCTAATGTTGCAGGAGAGGTTGCCTACGAAGCAGTTAAGAACAACAACTTTTCTGAAACCTTCCTTTCCAGTTATCAACATCAATGGAGGAGACTTGTGGGTTTTGATTTGGCGGCTATGCTTCAGATGCGAAGAATACTAAACAGCCTGTCCGACAGCAAAACAGACAAGATAATCGACTTGTGCAACAGATTGGGGGTTGATGATGTGCTTGAGAAGTTTGGAGACATCGATTTCCAAGGCAGATCCCTTATTCCAATGATAAAGTATCCGGGGACACTCGCAGTAATCAGCTATTTCCTCTATTCGTGGTTGACCTCAACAACAAAGAGGTAAATGTCCATTTCAGTAAAGCAGAGTGTTGTTAAGTTCAGAACATGGTTTTAGTATAGATTATGAAAGCGTTTTAGAGGAGGAAAGCGACACAATAGAATACTGTTGAGGCTAAAGGAACATGACGGGAAGAACAACTGTTGACTCATCGGCTTTTGAGTATAAGCTGGTCATCGTTTTGAGAACGGATATTAAGATGAGTAAAGGAAAGATGGCTGCTCAAGCTGGGCATGCCGCTGTTTCCGCATCAGAGTATGCACGAAAGAATCGTCCTGAATGGTGGAACCCATGGATCATGGAAGGACAGTGCAAAATTGCGGTAAAAGTAAAGTCCGAGCAAGAAATTCTGGAACTTGAAAGAAAAGCCAGAAACGCAAAACTGCCAGCAGTATTGATTGTCGACAGAGGCTTAACTGAAATCCCGCCAAACACCATAACCTGCCTAGGAATAGGTCCGGCTCCCGCCAACAAGATGGATGCTATAACAGGAAAACTAAGTCTACTCTGAGGAAGTTTGTTGCAGGTTCCACAACTCGAAAAGGGAGTAGGCATCGAAACTTACGCCACTCAGTCTCTGGGGATTGGGGGAAAAATTCGTCAGCTGCTAGACGATTTTGTAGTTGAGGAACTTTTGGTTGATGGCTCGTTGGCTGAGGTTTCGGCGCCTGTTGAGTCTTGGGAGCCTGCTGGCGAGGGACGTTATCTTATTTGTGTGTTGGTTAAGCGGAGATGGGATACTTTTTTGGCGGTTAGACAGGTTGCGGAAAGGCTGAGAATAAGCCAGAAGCGCATCAGGTTTGCGGGAATCAAGGACACTAAAGCGCTCACTGCGCAGCACATAAGCCTACAGAATGTGTCGCCAAACAAGGTTTTGGATGTGCAAATAAAAGACATAACAGTGTATCCGCAGCGCTTTTCCCGAGAAAGGATGTATTCTCAGCTCATCCGAGGAAACAGGTTCCACATAACAATAAGAGGAATCAACCATCCAACTTCGGTTATTGAAGAACGAACAAAAAGCGTCCAAGAAGAAATAGAGCGACTGGGAGGGGTTCCCAACTTTTTTGGGCACCAACGTTTTGGCACTATTAGACCCAACACTCATCAGATAGGCAAATATCTAACAAGAGGAGACGCGGAGAAGGCGGCGCTTGTCTTTCTTGCAGAACCCAGCATACATGAGAACCCAGAAGCCAGAGAGGCTCGACAACAGCTACAGGATACCATGAATTTT
>SOJY01000253.1 GCA_004376385.1 Candidatus Bathyarchaeum sp. | reverse complement strand
CAGCAGCCGGAGTGAGGCTATGAAGAGAGAACGCAGAATCAAATCGCTCAGCCACAACGAGAAACAACGATTGATTAACAGCCAACAATAAAACGTATGCATGCATTGATTTGCCACATATACCTTTCTCGCGCGCTTAACTGGCCTTTTCACAGCATTTTGGATTCGCGTAGTATTCTGTAGACACCGTCATCAATGCTTTGTCGTTAGTCATTATGGCAACCTCGTCCTTCCAGCTAGAGACTGTTATTAACATCTTCATGTCAGAAATAACAATGTTGCAAGGGCAAACCAGCATCCTTGGTTGACCTAATTCTTCTGGGTTCATGGTTTTCAAGAGTTGTCTGGTTATGGCAAGTTTAGCTTCAACATGCTTCTTTGCTTTCATTATAGATAATTTCAGTTCATCTAGAAGATCTTTTTCCGATATGAAAACCACAACTTCATCTTCTGCAGAGCTTATCAGATCTTTCATCTTTCTTATTATGTTTCTCTGCCCACGAATCACATAGGCTAGTCCGATTTCTTCTCTGCCTTCAACACTCTCAAACATCGGTGAAAGAGAATCCGCAAGACTGTCTGCTTGGGCTGTCATTTGATTCAAATTTTCCACAAGTTGTTGCTTCAAATTGTTTATGGCTTCTTTCGGATGTAGAGGCTTGTAAATGTTCGGTGTTCCTTCTTGAACGATTATCATTCCTTTTTTTGATAGCTCGCTCAAGGCATAATAGATTTTGGAGTCAGGTATGCCTGTTTCGTTGCAGAGAAAACCAGCTGATGTGGAAGGGCGAGATAAAAGTGCCAAATATGCCTTGGCTGCATTTGTTGAAAGACCTAACATCTTAAATCTGGATATGATGCTTTCTTTGATAGATTGGTTGATTCTTTCCACGTTTTTTTCTTCCTTTTTCTGATAAGATTCTGTCAGAGAAGGTTTAAATATCTTTCTACTACCTTGTGGTTGTAGAAACACGGAGCGATAAATAGATGAGAAAACATGAAAGCCTGGATGTGACGGAAAACTACTTCGAAATAGTTGAAAAGAGGAGAGCGATACGAAAATACAAGCCGTGTGACATTCCAGAGGAGGACCTGAAGAAAATTCTTGAAGCAGCCCGACTTGCTCCATCTGCAGAAAACAGTCAACCATGGCGCTTCATAATTGTAAAAGATCAAAAAACGAAAGAGCTTCTCGCGAGACCTTCCCCACAAACTTTCATCGCTGACGCTAACGCCATAGTTGTGGTGCTTGCAGATCCAAGTGTTTCATGTTGCCCTCGGGCGACTTGGACCACGCGGGATCCTATGATTGCCACCGAACATTTAGTGTTAGCGGCGACGGCGCTAGGTTATGGAACTTGCTGGATTGCAAACTACGAGTCACGCTCAAAAGAGTGGATTAACGAAGTCAAGAGGACGTTAAAGATACCAGAACACATACAAATCATCGTTTTAGTGGCAATAGGGGTTCCAGATGAAAAGCCTTCGCCCAGACCGCGAAGGAATCTTCAAGAAACATGCTTTGCCGAGCTATATGGGAATCCATTAAAATTCCATTAAATCGATAATGCCTCGCGCGCTCTAAATGGTGACGAAGATGAAAGAAAGAGAAGTTAAAGATTTTGTCAGAGAAAGATATGGTGAAATAGCGAAAACCCGTCGTAGATCATCTTGTTGCGGTCCCTCCGCTGCGGAAGCGGCGATGCAAATAGGTTACTCTGAGGAGGACGTTAAGAATGTTCCAGAACCCTCAATCATGGGTCTAGGTTGCGGGAATCCCATAGTATTGGCCAATCTGAGGGAAGGAGACACAGTTTTAGATCTAGGCTCTGGTGGTGGAATCGACGTATTCTTGGCTGCGAAAAAAGTTGGACCGAGAGGAAAGGTAATTGGAGTAGACATGACAAAGGAAATGGTCAATAGAGCTATGGACACTGCTTCAAAACATGGCTATGAGAACGTCGAGTTTCGGTTAGGTGAAATAGAGAATCTGCCCATTACAGAGCATTCTGTGGATGTTGTCATCAGCAACTGTGTGATCAATCTATCTACTGACAAGGAAAAGGTGTTCCGAGAAGCCTACAGAGTCCTGAAGCCTAATGGAAGAATCATGATTTCAGACTTGGTTACAGAGCAAGAGTTACCGGAGGAAGTCAGGAAGAGTTTCGATGCTTGGGCAGGTTGCGTTGCAGGTGCCCTTGAAAAAGGTCAATATTTGGACACTATAAGAAGAGCAGGATTCAAAAACGTCAGGATTGTTTCTGAATCAACTTACAACATAGGCGTTTCTCAAGAACTAAGCGGAAAAATAACGAGTGTTCAAGTCGAAGCCTACAAAAGCTAGGAGATGTGCTCGTGCGCGTGGCCAATACATGGTGATTATTTCCTATTCAAAGGTGGATGCAAATGGGCACAAAGGCATTGGTGAAACAGGAATTCGAGGGAAATTTGTTGAGCCCACTACCGATAGTCTTGGTTGGAGCGATGGTCAACAACCAGCCAAATTACCTTGTGATTGGATACAGTTCGCCTTTTGACTTTGGAAAATACATCTTCATTAGCCTGTATAAGAAACGTTATACGCGAATTGGAATTCACGAGAATAGAACATTCAGTGTAAACATCCCTTCGGAGGATCTCTTGGCTGAGACAAACATCTGTGGAAGCAAATCTGGCCGAGACTTCAACAAAGGATCGCTCTTTGACACATTTTACGGTGACCTGAAAACCGCTCCAATGATTCGCCAGTGTCCCATTAATATGGAGTGTGAAGTGACTGAAATCCTCGACTATAATCCTAACGAAGGGATCATTGGCAGAGTCGTCAAATCATATGCTGATCCACGGTGCATTACAGATGGTAAGCTCGATTGGAGGAAGGTTCATCCGATTATCTGGGCCACAGGTGGCGACTTCAATTACTACAGGCTTGGAGAACGGATTAGTCAAAAGAAAAGTAAAACAGACTGACAAGAAGCATTCTTCTCAACATGGACTATGCATGCAGAAATCCTTAGAGAGATCCCTTCCGGGGAAGGAAGCCGATCATCTTAAAGGATTGAGGAATACGATATTAGGAGCCCTGAGTAGTATCTCCCGACCAATACGCAGAGACAAAGTA
>SOJY01000132.1 GCA_004376385.1 Candidatus Bathyarchaeum sp. | reverse complement strand
CGCTTTGGCGTATGCAAGCTCAGCCATTTCATACCATAAGCTTTCTAAGCCGAGCGTATATCCGTTTTCCATAGCAGCTTTTAGTACTTCACGTGAATCATTCAACGTACGAAGGTTTATTCCCAGCTCGTTAGCCTTCAAAGTTAACTCAAAAGCTTCGTTCACAAAACCATATAGACTAAGATCATTCTCCTTAGCAACCTTGTTCATGCGGTCTAAGAGGTCTTCACGTGCCGCGAAGCTTTTTCGTTTGACTTTACGTTTTTCCAACTTTTCACCATTCTATAATAATCAATTAAGTCACGTATAAATTGTTCCTGAAATAAATTACACTGCACATCTGGCAAAGCAAACAATAAAATTAGCCTATATAGAACGCTTAGGGAAGCTGACAAAAGTAGTTGACCTGAAAACCGCTGTTAACCCTCTTTTGGTGTTTAACGCTTTTGCTGAGCGATTCAGATCTAAAGGGTTAATGCTTTGTCTCTGCTCAGTGTCAGGACAGTTTCCGGTCTTCCTTCCAGAACTTTGTTATGTTTTCTCCGCATTCCATTGGATTCTTCACCATTTTCATCTCTTTCCTGTAATAGCTTGGGAGTAGCTGCCTGATGTCTGGACGTGTAACTCGTTCATCCAACATCACTATGCACCCCTTGTCTTTAGCTGACCTGTGGACGCGACCACACGCTTGAACCAAACGAAAAATGGCTGGCGTCACGTAAGCATAAGCTCTTCCCTTTCCTGGGAATTGGTGATCATAATAGTTTATCAGCGCCTTCTGGTAGACGCTCCATGTTGCATAGGGCAATCCCACGGTTATTACGCATGTTAGGAGGTTGTTTGGGTAATCCATTCCTTCGCTGAATTTTCCGCCCATAACTCCAAACAATGCATTATGGCTTGATTTGGTTAGTTTCTCCATTACGTCGCTTTGTCTGGTTTTGCGTTCCTCAACAATCATTCTTCGGTCAGTGTCGACGTGGGAAAGAATGGTGTTCATCAGATTATAGCTAGTGAAGAAGACTCCCATGTTGCCCTCATTCGTCATTGATATGGCTTCAATATATTCTCCTAATTTCTTGAGCATTTGGTCTGTTCTCTGCTCAAACCTCGACGAGACATCACGCGCAGCTAATATCAGCCTGTTTTCAGGCGGGAATGGAGAATCGAACTCTCTAAGATGGGCATCTTCTTTGTTGCGAAGTATCAAGTCCCTGTAGACCTTTGGAGGCGAAAGGAAACCGCTCATGACAATGCTTCCTTTGGCCTGCCGCAGAACAGGATCTGTTATCTCTCTGCCGTCTAGGCTTCTAACTGCCAGATAGATTCTGTCTCCCCAGTCTTTTTGGATCAGGTGAACATACTTTTTTCCGATTCTCTGGAAGAAGTTCTCTATGAAGTCGCCTACGCGATGGGTGTAACTGAAAATTTTGTCGTAACCTAGTTCCTGACGTGTTTCTCTTACATATTCTCCGTATTCGTGGAGGGTTTCCGCGGCTTTCTCACTGGATGTTCCACTCCATTCACGGAATTTTGTGGCGAGGTCTTGGGGGTCCAGCAGTTTAAGCCTCGATTTTCCTAAGCCCTTCTGGATGTATCGGAAAACGTCGTCGTCTAATACGTTGAGGTAATCTTGAACGTCCCCCACGTTTTTGTGTTCAAATTTTTCGGTTTCCTTGAGGGCGTTCTCGATAGTGTTTTGTGTCATGCGGTCAGAGAGGAGTTCTCTGGCGAAGTTTGGTATGTTGTGGGCTTCATCTACTATGAGATAAACGTTGGATAGGTCTACGCCCCAACTTTGTAGCAGGGATTTTCTAACCGGTGGGTTGAATGTGTAATGGTAGGTTCCGAGAAAAATTTTTACTTTGCTGAGAACCCGTTTCAATGCCTCGTAGGCGCAGAAGCCCTGCCTAGCCATCCGCATGGCGGCTTCTTGGGGGTCAAGAATTTTTCGGGCACAGTCCAGAGCCAGTTCGTCGGCTTGTCTCCTTTTTCTGTTCATGTTCCAGTAATATTTACAGAAAGGTTTGGTTCCGGACTCGCAGTTCTTCTTAAGTCGTCTGCATTCTTCAAGAAAGTCGAAGTAGGTGCCTCCTCTTTTATTGCGTAGCGGGCACATGTCCTGTTTGCTGAAGAATGATGTAGTCAAAGGGCTCTGCTTTAATCCCCTCAGTTCTTTGAGAAAGATGTGCAGTTGACTTCTGGTTCTGAAGCTGATCAGGAGCTTGTTTTCTCCCAGCTGAGGCAGAACACTAAGCAGCGAAGCAAGAGACTTTCCTATTCCGCAGGGAGCGCTGCCAACGAACACCTCGTTGTTCTCAAGGGCTTTGTTTGCTTCCTCGATAAACTTCACTTGTCCCTTGCGCACTTCGTATCCTCTGGGAATCCACTGGTTATCAGAAGATTCGGGTTCCGTCACCGTTTTTGTTGCTGCAATCCGTCTTCTGGGTATGCTAGTTGCAGAGACGATTCTGGCGCTCAGGTATGTTCCGCAGTCACGGCAGAAATGGCTCTGGTTAAACTCTTCAACGGAATGTTTTTTTCTGCATTTTCGGCAAACGTAGATTCGGGTCAACTTGCTCCCGTATCATAGCAGAGCGCATAGAAATATGCTTTGCTGACAGCCCCAACTTTTTGGGGAATAGTTAGCCAAATGATTTGAGTTTTTGTGTTTTTCTCAGAAAATTCGATTTTTGGAAGTTAACGGATGGGCACCGTAATCGATAAAAGAGGTTGCTGCTTAACTTTTGTTTGAAGATTCTTGGGGGTTGGATTGTTTGTCTTATTGTGTTAAGTGTAGCGCAAAGTTGAGTGAAGAAGCAAAGTTTTGTTCCTCTTGTGGGGCTTCAGTTGAGAAGGTGACCACGGAAGAGTATTCTGTTTCGTCAGACAATCTGATTGAAAGAGTAAAAGAGCTGCTTCATGAAGGCAACATCACAAGAATAATTGTGAAGAACGAGAAGGGTGATGTTTTGCTTGAGATTCCTGCTACTGTCGGAGTTATCGGCGTTGTTCTTGTTCCTTGGCTTGCAGCTTTGGGTGCAATAGCAGCTTTGGCGACAAACTGCAGAATTGTGGTTGAGAAGAGAGAATAAGTTGCAGTTGCTTGGTTTTTCTGAAAAAAGCTAGTTTTCAACAAT
>SOJY01000232.1 GCA_004376385.1 Candidatus Bathyarchaeum sp. | reverse complement strand
GATTTGGGTTTAATAGATTTTGAACGTGCAGCCAAAGTTTCTGGTCATGGCTTCTATTACTTGAAGGGCGATTTGGCTAGGCTTGACTTCGCAATCATAACATACACCATAGATTTCCTCAGAAACAGGGGCTACACCCTCATTGAGCCACCTCTGATGATGCACAGAAAACCGTATCTGGGCGTCACAGACCTCGAATTCTTCGGAGACCAACTCTACAAAATAGAAAACGATGACCTATACCTCATAGCAACAAGCGAGCACCCCATGGCAGCCTCATTCATGGACGAAGTCATCCTCACAAAAGACCTGCCCGTAAAATATGTGGGAGTCAGCCCCTGCTTCAGAAAAGAGGTAGGCGCCCACGGCAAATACACCAAAGGCCTGTTCAGGGTACACCAATTCAACAAAATCGAACAATTCATCTTCTGCCACCCCGACGACTCGTGGAAACTCCATGAGGAACTACAAAAAAACTCTGAAGACATCTACAAAGGCTTAGGACTACACTACAGAGTCGTAAACGTCTGCACTGGAGACATCGGAATAATCGCAGCCAAAAAATACGACATAGAAGTCTGGATGGCAGACGACACATACAGAGAAGCAGGATCAAACTCCAACTGCACAGACTACCAAGCACGAAGACTAAACATAAAATACAGAGAAAAAGAAGGACAAGCTCCAGTCGGATTCGTTCACACACTAAACAACACCGCCATCGCAACCAGCAGAACACTGATCGCCATCCTAGAACAGTGTCAACAAAAAGACGGATCCGTTGCTATTCCTGAAGCTTTAAGACCTCTAATGGGCGGTCTTGAACGGCTAGAATGACACAAAAGCCGAAGATTTTAATACTTCCCCGCTAAAGCTTTCAACCCACAACGAGGGACTCTGATGTCAAAGAGAAGAGGACGCATTAAAGACAAGTGGCGCAACAAAAAGTGGTACACAGTAATGTCTCCGCCATACTTCGGCGGGGTTGAACTGGGAGCCATACCTGCAGACGATCCTTCAAAGCTTATTGGACGGATTGTAGACAGTACTCTATATGACATCACCAACGACTTCGCGCATCAGTATCTCAAACTATACTTCAGAGTTGAGGAAGTTGAAGGCAAAACTGCCCGCACAGTCTTTAAGGGTCATGAATACTCCAGGGATTATCTGAGGAGCCTAGTTAGAAGGAGAACAACACGAGTAGACGGAATCTTCAATGTAACCACCAAGGATAATTATGGATTAACGTTGGCGGTTTCTGTTTTCACGCTCTCACGAATAAAGACATCCCAAGAACAGGTGATACGTAGTATTATGAGCAAGATCGTTAAAGAGAAGGCATCAACTCTCACTTTCGACCAGTTCGTTCAAGAACTTGTCCTTGGAAAAGTTGCTTCTGACATCTACAACGACTCCAAGAAGATATCGCCGCTCCGTCATGTGGGTGTCCGAAAATCGAAGCTCACCCTTCAACCAGCCGCGTAGCTGCCTGTTATGGTGCTCTCCAAGTAAAGCCGCTGTTTGCAGATTATATGCAGAGACGATTCAATTTTCCTTTAATATTCTTGCAGAATTCAATTGGGCAAAGAAAGTAGAAGGCTTAGTCCAGCGATTATCCGAATCACTGATAAGGTTTCTATTCACGCTTTTATGTAGCTATGTTGATGTTAGTTTTCTTGGGTTGAATTGCTAATTAATATGTAGTTAACAATCTAATGATACAGTTTGACGATGCATTACGTTTATTTATCCATACCCCATTAGAGTATAATTACCCAAGGAGACAACGACATGGAACGGAAACCAAACAAAAACGAAGCATTGGAAGCTCTAGACTTTATCATAAACGTCTTGAAAGAACACGAAAAGGATCTAGATCGCCTCATAAGCCAACTAGGCATCATAACAGAAAGCTTGGGCGAAACCGGCGAGATAACGGGCAAAATCGAAAAAATAGAAGACCGCATTACAACGCTCCAAGGCGAGATAACTAACCTGATAAAATACCTTGCCACTCCCCGAGGCTCCACAGCCTATACTCAAGGAACTCCAGTGAATGTTAAGTGCAGACAGTGGGAGGACTTTAAGAATCTGGCGGCAGGCGCAGAAACAGTCTCGTATCTTCTCAAAGAAGCGGAGAAATCTTTTCAGGCTGATGCACTAAAAAATGGTAGAATCGTGTCGTATACGGGAGAATTTCCTCAGAACACCAGTCTACTGAAGTTATGGCTGTCAAAAGAACTGGATGTTACTGAAGAGGTTGTCTTCGAGGGAGCCCTCAATATCGGCTAAGTTTAGGTTAACAAACTTTTACGAAACCTGATACGTAATTTTTTACGTATTCAGATATGTGAATCTTGAGGTTGAAAGATGGACGAAACGTGTGACCCGCCTCATAACATATTCTAAACTCCTTTCTCTCTCCGATGAACCCAAATTATCGCGTTGAAACCAACAGACGATGAAACCGCGAACTCGAACATATTTTGAGCTAAGACTGCTTTGAAAACAAAAAAAGGACAAAGCCTAGAGTAGGTTAGGCTTAGGCATCTTCAGTTTTTTTCTTTTTCTTTCTTCTTATGAACAAACCATATAGAAGAGTCGCTGTTAGAGCAGCTACACCTAAGCCAATCATGGAAAGGACGACTAATGATACAGTAGTCTCCGTTTCCACAACAATTTCAGCAACTACTGATGAGGAAGCTCCATCGTCATCTGTTACAGTTAGGGTTACTGTGTAGTTTCCATCTTCACTGTACGCGTGGTCCACTGTCACACCTGTGGCGGTGGCTCCATCACCAAAATCCCACGAATAAGCAACAATCGTACCGTCAGGATCATAGCTTTCGGAAGCATCAAAGTCGATCGCCTCATTTTGCATAACTGTTGTAGCGTTTCCAGTGAACAATGCTACAGGTGGTCTATTCAATACGTTTTTCGTCGCGGTAGCTGAACCAGTTGCGCCGTCATCATCAGTAACTGTCAAAGTAACAGTGTAGACGCCATCGTCTTCATATGCATGGTCAACCGCAACACCAGTTGCTGTGTTTCCATCACCAAAATCCCACGAATAAGCAACAATCGTGCCGTCAGGATCATAGCTTTCGGAAGCATCAAAGTGGATACTCTCGCCACTGGATACTGTTTCCGCCGATT
>SOJY01000269.1 GCA_004376385.1 Candidatus Bathyarchaeum sp. | reverse complement strand
TTCTTAAACTGTTCTGGCTATTTTTTTGCTCCCAGTATCAGAGCTAGGAGAGCTGTCCGCGTGACTATGCCGTTCCATACTTGCTGGAAGTATCTGGCGTGGCGCGTATTGTCAACTTCGTGATCTATCTCGTCCACCCTCGGCAAAGGATGCATAATAATCATGTCCTCCTTCGCATCCTGTAGCGTGGCAACCCCAATCTTGTATGTTCCCCTGACCTTGGCGTATTCAGCTGGGTCAGGAAATCTTTCTTCCTGAATCCTCGTTACATAAAGTACATCCGTTTCAGGCAAAACCTCCCCAACCTCTGTTCCCTCCACTATCTTGATTCTCTTTTTTATAGCGTCAGAAACCTCCCTTCGCATGCGGAGAATCTCCGGCGAAACCAGAAACAAATTCACTTTGTAGAGGGACAAGGCATACGCCAACGAGTGAACCGTGCGCCCATACCGTAAGTCTCCCATCAACGTGATGTTAAGCTCATCAATCGTTCCTTTCTCTTTCAGTATGGTGTACAAGTCCAGCAAAGCTTGAGTCGGATGCTCCTCGGCTCCGGAACCCGCATTTATCACAGGCACATCAGAAAACTCGGCTGCTAATCTAGCTGCTCCCTCCAGCGGATGCCGTAGCACTAGGACATCAGCATAGTTTTCGACAACTCTGATAGTGTCTGCCAAGTTTTCGCCTTTTTTGATTGCAGCTACTTTGGGTTCTGCGAAGCCTATGGTGGTTCCTCCGAGCTTGTTCATGGCGGCTTCGAAGCTTAGGCGGGTTCTTGTGCTGGGTTCAAAGAAGAGAGTTGCCAAAATCTTTCCGTGAAGCATATCTGAACCGCTTTTGGCGATGGGTTCCATTGCAGCGGCGGTTTTCAGGATGTAATCGATTTCCTCTCGGGTAAAATCTTTTATGGATACTATGTCGCGTCCCTTAAATTGCAAGCATTACACCAGACACACTTTAGCAACTCGCAAATAAATGCTTAATCTATCCGGATCAGACTCTTTTTATTCTATTACTGATTCGTGACCGAAACAGCAGCTATAAATAAACTCTTAACTCATTAAAATATAGTATACAGTCCTGAAGGGCGGGTTAACTTGTCTGAAACGACTTTACGCGTATCCAAAATCAAAGACGGCACAGTGATAGACCACATCACTGCCGGGCATGCTTTAGATGTGATAAAGATTTTGGGAATCACGAGTCGCGTCAACGGCATCGTGACCGTTGGCATGAATGTGCCCAGCAAAACTTTGGGCTTAAAGGACATGGTTAAGATTGAAGGAAGAGAACTGAAGTCACAAGAAGTAGACAAGATAGCTCTGTTGGCTCCCCACGCAAGCATAAACATCATCAGAAACTATGAGGTTGTGGACAAGCAGCTGGTTAGGCTACCTAAAGTGATACGGGAAACAGTCAAGTGCGCGAACCCTGTTTGCGTTTCGAACAGTAAGGAACCCGTGAAATCTACGTTTTACGTGGACAACGAAGAGCCTCTTCGGCTGAGATGTCATTACTGCGGCTACATTATGGAAAAACAGGACATCCCCAAACAGTTCTAATCTGGGGACCAGCTATAGTTTTTCTGAATCTTTGTTGCATTGTTTCTGGCGCTTATTTGCCTCTTTTTCTGTTCGGCAGCATGATTGTTTATTACTGAATAGTAACATTTATATTGGAAGCCTCGATTGTTACTTCTAGGTAATAAAGGACGAGATTACATGACTTTAAAACTGCAACTGGTACGTGACGGAAAAATAATCCTAGAAGTTCCCCTGTCCCTAATGGACTGGCCAAAAGACCAACTTGAAACAGAATTCAAAGCATTCGAGGAAGACTTTGAAAGATTCTCTAACATGTTTGTCGCTCTATCCAACCAAACCCGCCTAAAAATGATGATAAGACTAGTGGAGGAAGAAGACCGTACAATGAACTTCGCAGACTTCATGAAAGACTTAGATTTGAACCCAAAAACCGTCTGGGAGAACTCGAGAAAACTCAGCGACGGTGGATTTATAACAAAAACTGGCAGAGGAACATATCACTGCTCAGAATTCGGGCAATCAGCATTCTTAACTTTGAGCCTCGTCCTACGACGCCTACTAGCGTCTCTAGAAGAAATAGAAAATATTAGGAGGTGAAAGACACTGTCAGAAGAAAACCGGTCGTCCCGATGGTTTAATAAATGGTCACACTTCTCCGGAGACGACTTTTTTGGATTAAACGAAACCTTCAAAGAAATGGAAGAGACAATAGCGAAAGAGTTCGAGGAACTATCCAAGAGAGCACCCGAAGACCTCCAGCGAGAACGAACATTACCTGACGGAACTAAAGTACAAAGCTGGGGACCCTTTGTCTACGGATACAGCGTAACAGTAGGTCCAGATGGGAAACCAAAAGTAAGGGAGTTCGGGAATTTCAAGGCGAAAACTCAACTTGGAAAACCACACATGGACGTCAAAGAGAAACGGGAACCCTTGGTAGACGTTATGGATGCTGATGGCGAAGTCAGAGTGATAGTCGAACTGCCCGGTGTCGAGAAAGAAGACGTCAAACTCTCCGGAACCGATGATAAGTTAACGATTTCTGTTGATACGCCTCAGCGCAAATACTTCAAAGAAGTTGAACTACCCGCCAAGGTAGACTCGAAAAAGGCGACATCGAAATACAAGAACGGCGTCTTAGACATCACTGTCCCCAAAAAGAAAGAAAAGAAAACCAAAAGCGAGACCATAAAAATCGAATAAACAAACCGTATCAGACACCCACTCTTCTATTCCTATTCTTTTTTCGTTAAGAGGGAAAAAATTGACACAAAATTCAATTCCCATTGCTTTTGCGACCATTGCGATTTGTCGCATATGTAAATAAAACCCTTGCCAAGTAAGTGAGGGGTTAGCATTTTTTTCACTAACAAAAGAACGGATAAAACAATTATCCAATTTTTTTAAAATGCTAGGTCTTGTAGAACTAATAGCTCTGTATTCTTCATTTGCCTTTTCCCTTCTGAATTAGTACCTCAGCACCCAAATCTTTAGCTATTTCAATGGTTTTATCTGAACTTTTTCCGTCTACAACAACTAAATGATATTCATTTAATATTGTTTTTAATTCACAGATTGTGGGACCTATTCCCTCCTCTTCATTAATAGCTGCAATAACA
>SOJY01000146.1 GCA_004376385.1 Candidatus Bathyarchaeum sp. | reverse complement strand
GTTATTCCTGCAGTTGACATTTTAGACGGGAAATGCGTTCGGCTTTTCCGTGGTGACCCAGAAAAAAATAAGGTCTACTATGATGACCCGCTAGAGGCGGCTCAACTGCTAGAAACGCAAGGGGCTAAGATCATCCACATAATTGACTTGGATGCGGCGTTAGGCTCTGGACAGAACAGGAAAGCAATCACGAGAATCTTAGAGAACATCAGCGTTAAGGTGCAGATTGGCGGAGGAATCAGAACCCTACAAAAAGCCGATGAACTGCTGAAACTCGGAGCATACCGAGTGATCTTTGGAACAGCCGCGGTCAAAAATCCCGCTTTGGTCAAGGAGGCGGTTCGTTGTCACGGGTCTGAGAGCGTTGCCGTAGCCATAGATGAGAAAGATGGCAAAGTGGCGGTTCATGGCTGGAAGAACAAGTCTGGAATAGATTATCTGGACCTTGCCAAATCTTTCGAAAGCATGGATGTTGGCGCCTTAATCTTTACACCCATAAGCGTGGATGGAACCTTGAAGGGACCACAAATAGAAAAAACTGTGAAGCTTGTAGAAACAGTGAAGGTTCCGGTTATAGCGTCTGGCGGCGTAGCCAAGCTTGAGGATTTGGTTGCGTTGACCAAGACTGGTGTGGAGGGTGTGGTGGTTGGCACCGCCATTTACGAGAAAAAGTTTACTCTTAAAGAAGCTTTGGAGACTGTGAAGAATGTTAGCTAAAAGAATAGTGCCCTGCCTTGACGTCAAGGATGGAAAGGTTGTTAAGGGCGTACAATTCGTGAACCTGAAAGTGGAAGGCGACCCTGCAGAGCTTGCGGCAGACTATGAAGAACAGGGCGCAGATGAGGTGGTTTTCCTAGACATTACTGCCTCTCACGAGAAGAGGGACACAACGTTAGAGGTTGTGAAACGAACCGCAGATATGATTTCTATTCCCTTCACTGTGGGCGGAGGCATTAGAAACATCACTGACATACAGAATGCCCTCTCTAGTGGGGCAGACAAGGTTTCCGTGAACACTGCGGCGGTGAGAGATCCCAAACTTGTGGAGGAGTCTGCTGCTGTTTTTGGTAGCCAATGTATTGTTGTTGCTATAGACGCCAAAAGAGTTTACGTGGACAGCACCTTGCCTGACAAGACTGTTGTGGATACGTCTAATGGAAAGTGCTGGTGGGAAGTCTACGTTGAGGGAGGAAGAGTCCCAACAGGAATAGATGCCATAGCTTGGGCTAAGGCTGTGAAAGAGTTGGGTGCAGGCGAACTTTTGCCTACCAGCATGGATTGTGATGGAACACAGGACGGCTACGACATAGCCTTGACACGAGCCATGAGTAAGGCAACGAATCTGCCGATAATTGCTAGTGGAGGCGCGGGAAACCTTGAGCATATTTACGAGGTTTTGACGGCTGGAGAAGCTGACGCTGCCTTAGCTGCTTCTATTTTTCATCGGGCTCAGTATTCTGTGGGAGAAGTTAAGAGGTACCTTGCAGAGAAAGGAGTGCCCGTGCGTCTAGTCTAACGGAGGATGAAAAGTTTGGTGCTGAAACTTGATGAAAACGAGATTAAAGCTTTCATAGAAAAGGTGAATTTTGGGAAGGGTAACGGTCTTGTTCCCGTTGTTGTTCAGGACGCGTCAAACAATAGGGTGTTGATGCAGGCTTACATGAATGAGGAGGCTTTGCGTTTGACTTTGGCAAGTGGCAGGATGCATTTCTGGAGCAGAACAAAGGGCAGAATTTGGATGAAAGGCGAAGAGTCCAAACATTATTCGTTAGTGCAGAATGCGGTTTTGGACTGTGACGATGACGCGATTCTGTTTAAGGTTCAGCAGATAGGCTCGGTTTGCCATACTGGCGAAGAAACGTGCTTCCACAAGCCCCTAAAAGCAGAAGACAAGCAAGGGGTTGACGCAAAGATGCTTGAGAGACTTTTTGAAGTCATAAAAGAGCGGATTCGTAATCCTAGCGAAAAGTCCTATGTTTCTCGTTTAACATCTAAAGGAGAGGACGCTGTTCTTCAGAAGATAGGAGAAGAGGCAGTGGAGCTTATTCTTGCAGTAAAAGCGGATAACCCCAAAGAAGTCACGCATGAAGCAGCTGACGTGATCTTCCACATCTTAGTAGCCTTCGCCCAAAAAGGCTACAACCTCAACAGCATCTTTGAAGAACTAGACCGACGCCACAAAAGAAAGACAAGTCCACAAATATGAAGGGATTAACGGCATCAGTAGACTAGAGTGCAGTTAAACTGGAATTCTGTCGATTTATCAACTAAAATTAATTAAGAAATAGCGTGGATGCTGACAAGAAACTGCAGTGTCTCTTTTTTATAACATGAAAGCGTTTTGATGGTATTGGGGCGAGTTTGTGTTTAATGATTTTGCTTTGAGGATGTTGATGATGTGGCCGATAATACCGCTGGCTCTAATTCAGCTACATCTATTCCCCAGTTTTTGGAGAAAAATAGGTCTCTGGACATACCTTGTTGTGCTGTTGGAATGGCTTCCCGTTGCCTACATAATACGTTCGCTGCAAGATGTGCTGCTTCAACATGAGTTTTACGTAACCACACCCATAATCGTCATTGGCGTCTTTCTGGTAGTGGGCGGCATTGTTCTTCATGGGTGGACTGCTAAACTGCTTGGAATCAAGGCTACAGTTGGCTACACCGAATTAAAGCCAGACGATAATGTGAATAATGATAATCTAGTAATGTCTGGGCCTTTCTCTGTGGTGAGGCATCCATCCTATGGGGCGCATTCGCTCATTATTGTGGGTACGTTTTTGATTACTGGGGTTATAGCTGTTGGAATAACGGCTCTAATTGACTTCCTGATTGCCTACTTTGTAACCATGGAACTGGAAGAACGAGAACTAATTGAAAGGTTTGGAGACCAATACATGGAATATCAAATGAAGGTCCCTAAGTTCTTCCCCAAAATTGGTGTTCACAATGATAGAGACAGAGCCTAAAAACGGAATCTTTATATTACCTGTTTCATGTTGCGGTTAGTCTATAACAGTGTCATGAGGGATTTGGATGGCTGGTGAACGTTTTTGTTCAAGCAGAAATTTCGTCGTTGATTTCCGAGGATTTATCCTCTAATTTTTATCTCGAAAAGATTCAGCTTCTTAAACAGAAAATCGGAAAAACTCCGCTTGTGCACATCGATAACG
>SOJY01000021.1 GCA_004376385.1 Candidatus Bathyarchaeum sp. | reverse complement strand
TCTCTCCTTGGGATTTTCAATCAGACACGCGGGGCGACATTATCTGGCGATACAAAAGAAACCAGGCAGACTGGCTTAGAAGAAAAGGTTACCTGAAGATTTAACATAAGAATCCGTAATCATTACATCTTTTCGTTTAACAGGAGGATTTAAAAGCTAGTCCATCCAACAATAGCAGCACAAACTACGGAGAATCGCAAAATGAGCAAAAAATCTAGCGACTCAAATATAATATACGTAGGAAGAAAACCCCCCATGAATTATGTGCTAGGCATCGTAACTGCTTTCAGCGGAGCCGAAGTAAAAGAGGTTATCGTGAAGGCTAGAGGACAAGCCATAACAACAGCAGTCGACTCAGTTGAAATAGCAAGGCGCAGATTCGTAAAAGAAATAACAGTAGACAAAATCGCCATCGGAACCGAAGAGATGCCACCAAGGGAAGGAGAAAGCAACTCAAGGATGATTTCAACCATCGAAATCACCCTGAAACGAAGCTAGACAACATCACTAGCATATTCTCTACGTACTTCGGGATAACTGACAACGCCTCCATTAAAGGTCACAAGGTCGCGATCTCCCTCAGGAAGTTCTTGGTGATTCACGACAGAAACTCGGTTGCTCGTCGCTAGTCGGTTATCCAGTGTCGAATTTTTTTATTCCTTTATTTTTTTGTTTTATGATGGTTTCGTTTGTTGATTGTTGACACATATTGTGATACCATAATACTTAAGATATAATAATGATGTAATAGAGTAAGGGGAAAGCGCTTGGGAAAAGCCACCATAATAACGCCTCTGTACATCTCCGTAGCTTGGGCCTTGATGACTAGCTACCAGTTTTTCACCCAAACAACAGTAACAAGTGTCACAATATTCATAGGCACACACTTGCCTACAATCGGCGCTTGGATGGCTTCCAGATTAGACATGATCATATTCATTCATTCATTCGCATGGATTTTCCTTTTGGCATCTGCCATTCCTTCGTTGCTTCTGGGAAAGAATAGAGGCGTCCTTGCCCAATTCGGCGTATGTCTAACATTAGCATTTTTGGCAAATGAATTTCAATATGCCATGACCGACCTCGGCAACGGAGCCTTGGACCAAATCCTCGGCTTAGAGCCAATGTTCCAAAATCCAGCATTAGCCGCGGCTTATTTGTCGCTACCATATCTTCTGATGATAGGATTCGACATTCGGGGTAAACGAAAAAAGGAAAAATGGTTAAAAGTTGAAAGTGAAATCAATGATTTCCCAGAAGACGCTTTCATTGTGGAAGACGATTTTAAAGAAGAGGAAAAAACACAAGAAGAAGATAGGGCATATCCAAACTAAATGCATGCCCGCAAGAGAGACCCAAGCGTTGTCTACTGGCTTGGCAACAGCCTATATCTAAACGTAACCAACAGGTGTTCTAATAGCTGCTATTTTTGTTTCAGAAAATTCAAGACGGGCATTCGAGAATTTAACCTAAAGCTGGAAAAGGAACCGACCTTAGAAGAAGTGATTGAAGAACTGCGAAAGGTTATAAACAGAAAGAATTGTAGTGACGTTGTTTTCTGCGGCTTCGGAGAACCCTTGGAAAGGCTGAATCTTGTATTGGAAGTAACCAGATGGGTGAAGAAACATTACTGGAAGACTGTTAGGGTTGACACCAATGGTCAAGGATACTTACTGAACAAAGGAAGAGACGTGGTGCGGGAGCTAAAGGAGGCAGGTGTAGACAAGGTGAGCGTAAGCTTGAACGCCCACGATAAGGAAACATACAACCAAATCTGCAAGCCTGTGTTTGAAGATGCCTATGAAAATGTCTTGGAGTTCATCAAAAACGCTAAAGAAGAGGGCTTAGAAACTGAAGCAACAGCCGTAAGGATCCCCGAGGTGGACCTTGCAAAGGTCAAGGAACTGGCTGAAAGAATAGGGATCAAATTTGCAGTAAGAGAATACATACCGTGCTTCTGGTAAAACACCCAGCAACTCTGAAGACGGACTCCAGCGAAGAAGTTTGGGTTGCTGTGGGAATTAGTGTACTTTGGGAGACCGAGATGACCTACAACCTGAATAATGTAAAAGTCGCAACAAGTTAGAAAACTAAAAAACCAATCTTTTCGAAACTGAAGATTCTTCAACTAACGAGTAGTCATTTAAGGAACAGTTAATCCGACCAAGCGGATTCTGCTTTTACACTGGTTACACTGAATTACCAATTCTTCTAGATTGTCACCATTAACTTTGGTGTTGAGTATTACGTAAACGTTCTCGGTTTCGTCTTCAGGAGATATGAGTGTTCCACAACCGGGACACGGGAAGTCTCCTTCGCCTTGAAGCTCTTTTAGGTCCACTTGATACACCAGAGGTTGTCCCATAGGGTCCATCTTCCTTTATTAGTATTGATTCCTTTGTGCCCCTATTTAGTAAATAACGTTTATGAATGCCTCATCAATTTCCGTTTTATATATCAAAATTAATGTTGTTTCATATGGATTCTGATTTCAGAAACTAAATTCGATGTGTCACTGAAGGATTAGAAATCGAAACATATAAAATATGCTCAAGAGCATAATAGGTATAGAGGGGAGGGGAAAAATGTCTCCAAAAGAGCGTTCAGTTAAAAGAACAACCATCATTTTAGAGGAAGAAGAAAGAGAATATATCGATTCTCTCATAAAACAAGGGAGAGAACCGGGAATAAAACCCCTCATATCAAAGATGCTCGACGTTTACCGAAGCATGTGTATCTACGACTGGAAATACCCCGGAGAATACTACATCGGCATCAGCCGTGTAGCCTTTATAAACGTCGAATTTCTCGACATTCTCCTAAAATTCATCCCTGAAGAGAAATGGAAAGAAGTTGGGCTAAAGATTGGAGAAATGGCTAAAATTTCTATGGAGGCCAGTATTGACATAGAAACCGCAAACAGGGAAAAATGGCCCGAAGTTTTTAAGAGGCTACGTGTCCAAGGTTTCGGTGACTTTTACCTTAAAGACAAATTCGTGATAATTAGAACACCGATCATCAGCAATTCGGAGTTTTGGTGCGGATTCCTAGAAAGCTTACTTGAAGTTAGTTTGGAGGCGAGAACTCTAACGCCCCCACTCATCTTTGAGATCGCCAGCTAAATTCATCATGAGAAGCGGCAGATACTTTTCGGCGATTCTCTCTGTTGACAAAGT
>SOJY01000220.1 GCA_004376385.1 Candidatus Bathyarchaeum sp. | reverse complement strand
CAACTTTAACATAATCCACTCCAGAAACGGCAGCGCCCAAGGCTGCAAGAGAAGCGGTTCCAGGCAGATTTGGCAAATCGCCAATTGTTGCGCTTACTTCAAGATTTTTTGGCACAACTTCTTTAACCTGTCTAATCACTCTGGGAAAGTTGGCTCCTAGAGAGCCTTCCTTCGGGTTTTTAACGTCAAGTATATGGGCGCCTCCTTTGATGCTTTCCAGCGCCTCTGATTTGTTTACGACGCTAACTAGAAGTTTCAATCGAGTTTCACCCATTTGAGTTTCTTCTCACGTTATTAACTCTTATATGCTTTGAGATTCCACTAAAAAAGAGGTTATCGTCCACCCATCAACATCTTTTTGCGGGTTCTAAGGCATACAAAAACTTCTACAAAGCATAAGAACATCATAGAAAATATTTCACTCGTCATCCCGAAGCACCATACTGCAGGGTAGTTATTGCTCCAAAAATGGCCAAGCTTAGAAAGAAGTATCGTGAAAAACTGAAGAAACCTTAACTTCGGTATTTGTTGACTATTATCATATCTTCATTTAAGGCTCATACACGGGGGGTTGATTTGGACAATAGTTACGGTTATTGGCTGTTACCCATCTGGTCGCCATCACGAACGAAGAATGTTCAGTAGTTTATTAATATTTAGAACGTTCGTTCATTTTTCCAGAAAAGATTATATATTTATTTATAACATTACATCAGATGATTGAATGAGGCGTTAAAAATGTTGTTGCAAAGGAATCCTGAACGCAATGAACAAAAAACATTATTCAATAGATCACATTTTAGAGAACAAGAAAGATTGGAGTACTGTTAAAGATGACAACAAAACTTGAACACTCAGAATACGTTAACCTTTTGCCAGAGGTTCGAGCTTTAGTCAGCAAAGTTGTGCAGAGAAACATGGCTGAAGGCATCATGTTTTCAGCGGGCACAGACACGAGCATAATAGCCTATGAAGCAATCAAATTCAATCCAGATCTGAAAGCATTGACGGTTGAATTTGAGCATGGAACCCCTAAGGACAAGAAATACGTGAACAAAATGGTGGAGTTTCTTAAGCTCAATCACGAATTCCTTGTATTCGGTCATGATGAAATGGTTGCTGCTGCCGAAAAAGTTGTGGAGATTTTGAAGACTTTTGATCATATGGAAGTCAGAAACAGTGTTCCAGTGTACATCGGCTTAACTGCCGCAAAAGAGAAGGGAATAAAAAGTGTGTTCACAGGCGATGCCTTAGACGAGCTTTTTGGCTATCCTTGGCAATTCCATCTATCCGAAACAGAGTTGGTGCAGGCTCTCTCAAATATGTGGAACGTAATGCGTTTCTCTTCGAAACCTTTAGGTGACGCTGTTGGAGTAAAAGTGAAAATACCATATTTGGACCCGCTGTTTATGGATTATGCAAAGAAGGTTCCAGTCAAACTAAAAGTAAACATTGAAAACGGAGTGAAATATGGTAAATGGCTGCTTCGTAAAGCGTACGAAGGGGTGATTCCAAACGAGGTTGTTTGGCGGTCAAAAGCACCCTGTGAACAGGGAACAGGAACAGAGGTTCTTCCCACTTACTTTGACGAAAAAGTCACAACCGAGGAATTTGAAGAAAAAAAGAAACTTTACATTAACAAGGATGATGTAAACATCTCAACCAAAGAACAGTTAGTCTACTACGAGTTTTTCAGAAAAAAATTTGGAAAACCCTCCGAAGCCTACAATGATAAAAGTGGAAAGCAGTGTCCAAACTGCAAAGGATACGTTGACACAAGAACTAAGTTCTGCAGAATTTGTGGAACATACCCAATATAACAAAGACACAAGTTTTTCAAATATTGGAACTCAAGGTGGAGTGTTAAAAAATGAAAGTTGCCGTTTCATGGAGTGGGGGTTTGGAATCGTCTCTGGCGTGCCACAAAGCGATAGCCGAGGGACATGATGTAGCCTGTTTGGTTACATTTGTTCTCGACCCCTACTGGCCAGCTATGGGTCATCCCCCTCAGATAATGAGCCTTCAATCCGAGTCGATAGGAATCCCGCATATCCTGCTCAAAGTTGAAGAACCGTATAAAGAAGGGTACAGGAAAGCCATTACAAGTTTGATAAAAACGTGGGGAATCGAGGGCGTCGTGACAGGAGACATATACGTTGTTGATGACATTCACGGAAACTGGATGGAATCCGTCTGTGAAGGATTAGACATCGAAGTGATAATGCCGTTGTGGGATCAGGATACTCTCCAAGTTTTGGATGAAGAAGTTTCAGAAGGTTTTAGGGCGGTATTTACATGCGTTAAGCAGCCTTGGTTCGGCGAAAAATGGATAGGACGAGAACTAAACAAGGACACCGTCAAAGATTTACTGGCTTTGGCTGATAAACACGGAATGGACCCATGCGGAGAGAATGGCGAATATCACACCATGGTAATTGATGGACCAATCTTTAAGGAGATAATTAAGATACCCAAGTTCACCAAAGAAAAACATAACTCCAGATTTTTCATGAAAGTAACTGAAACCAGCTAACGCATACAGTCTTAGGAGCACACGAAGTTAGCGGTTACTTTCCAGATTTCCATTTTTTCAGTCATAATAGTGCTCACTCCCACGTTTACTTATACTATTTTCGTTACTGTACAGATTAGGATTTACTGCCTTTGAAAGACCGCGGTCAATCGCTCGATAAGGGACAAGAGTAAATTGAAGATTGGAGCGAGTGGGCCAAGTCCTTTCACCATTTCTTTAAAGTTTTGGATATCCGCTTTGGTTATGGCACCTACCAGCGGAGTTGTGACTAAATAAGCTACTAGGAAGATTACCGCTCCAATGGTTAACGTTATCCAACTGGATATGGTTAGTTGCGATACTACCACGTAGGTGACTATAGCCGAGAGTGCGGATGCCAACACAATCTTGGCTGACGAACCCAAGTCGATTGATGCGTTGAATTTTTTCTTTATCCACCAAAGTGCCAATATCAAACTTGGGATTCCCGATACAACATTTGTAGCAAGTAAACCCAGTATCCCAAATGATGGAATTAACACCAGATTTAAGGCGAGTCCTATAGCCGATGTGACTAGAGTTAGTTTCATGTTGACATCAGTTTTTCCTTGGCTATTTAGGATGCTTTCAACGCTCAGATATCCGAAAGCTGTGTAAATAAAGGTGACAACGTATAGTGCCAGATAGAGTGGC
>SOJY01000187.1 GCA_004376385.1 Candidatus Bathyarchaeum sp. | reverse complement strand
GCATTAAGGGCATGATGAAGGGATAACCCATGAAACACGACGCGATTTTGGTGCTGGACTTCGGCGGACAATACTGCAATCTCATAGCCAGAAGAATCAGAGAACACAAAGTATACTCTGAGATAGTGCCCTGCGATATAACTCCTGAAGAGATTAAAGAACTGAACATGAATGTTAAGGGCTTGATCTTGTCGGGAGGTCCATGGAGTGTTTACGAAAAGGACGCACCAAAATTTGGTTCACGAATCCTAGAGATGTGCATTCCCGTCCTTGGATTGTGTTATGGACATCAGATGATAGCCTATTTCTCCAATGGAAAGGTGAAACCCGGCACAAAGAAGGAATATGGAATAGCACAGGTCACCGTCGATAAGCCTGTTGGTGTCCTCAAGGAGCTTGATAGAAGGGAGAAAGTTTGGATGAGCCACGGGGACACGGTTTACGAGCTTCCTGAAGACTACGAGATGTTAGCGTTTACAGGAAGCTGTCCAATCGCAGCTTTTCGTCACAAAACAAAGCAGATATATGGTCTTCAGTGGCATCCCGAAGTGGTTCACACCGAAAACGGCATGAAAATGCTCCGCAACTTCATCTTTGAGGTTTGCAAGTGTGAAGCAAACTGGAGACCCGAATCATTAATTGACAAGGCAGTAACGGAAATACGAGAAACTGTTGGTGAAGGAACTGCCATAATCGGCTTGAGCGGGGGAATCGACTCTAGTGTTGCCACATTTATGGCTGCTAAAGCTCTTGGAGAACGGCTTTTGGCAATTTATGTTGACCACGGCTTCATGCGTCTTGGCGAAACAGAATACGTTGAAAGCACGTTCAAGAAACATGGCATCAACGTTGTTGCAATTCATGCTCAGGAACGTTTTCTGAAGAGACTTGAGGGCGTTGTTGATCCTGAGGAGAAACGAAAAATTATCGGAGAGGAATTCATCAGGGTTTTTGAGGAAGCAGCAAAGAAGATATCGGCAGATTATCTTATTCAGGGAACAATTTACCCTGACAGAATCGAGTCTGGTTTCAGGAAGCATTCGGAGACAATAAAGACCCACCATAACGTGGGAGGCTTACCAGAAGAGATCGCGTTCAAAGCAATAATTGAACCCCTGCGTGACCTCTACAAAGACGAGGTTAGAGCGGTCGCAAAGATCATGGGCTTGCCAGACGAACTTGTTCGCAGACAGCCGTTTCCGGGTCCGGGTTTGGCTGTGAGAATCATCGGCGAATTGACAATAGAAAAGACGGAGCTTGTGCGGAAAGCGGACAAAATTGTTGCAGATGAGATCGAGAAAAGTGGGCTTGGAGACTGTTTGTGGCAGTATTTTGCGGTGTTAACGGAGACAAAGAGCACGGGAGTTAAGGGCGATTCCAGAGCTTACGGTTACACGGTTGCGGTCAGGATTGTTGAAAGCAAGGAAGCTATGACTGCTGGTTTTGCGAGGATTCCTTATGATGTTCTTGAGAGGATTTCCACGAAGATAACTAACGAGTTGCCGCAGGTAACGCGGGTTGTGTATGATATAACGCATAAGCCGCCAGCAACCATAGAATGGGAATAAAATAACAGATAATCCATCACCGTAACATTCTATGCGGACATCCAAGTTTTCAGGAATACCTGTTGTTGCTAAAGTTATTAGGGAAAAACGCCAATGTAAATGGGGGCAGATTTGAGTGGAACTTGAGACAGTTAAAGTTGAAATGCCCGAGAACTGCAACGTAATCTTGGGCACGGCTCATTTTATCAAAACTGTTGAAGACATTTACGAAGCTTTAGTTAACGCTGTGCCAGACATCAACTTTGGTATAGGTTTCTGCGAAGCCTCTGGACCGTGCCTAGTTAGATCAGAGGGCAACGACAAAGAACTAAGGAACTTAGCTATAAAGCATGCTTCTAGGCTGGGATGTGGTCATTGTTTCATTGTCTTTCTCAGAAACGCTTATCCCATCAATGTTCTAGGCAAGATTAAGCAGGTGCCTGAAGTCTGCACAATTCACGCTGCAACGGCTAATCCGTTAGAGGTTATAGTTGCAGAAACAGAGCAGGGCAGAGGAATTCTGGGCGTAATCGATGGCTTCAAGACCAAGGGAATCGAAACCGAAAAAGATGCTGAAGCAAGAAAGGAGTTTCTTAGAAAGATCGGCTACAAACTATAAAATCGCCGCCTTCAATACAGAATCATAGCATCCAGTGGCAATTATGTTATCAACTGAAAAGAAGTTTTCTGTTCAACAAAGCACTTATACTAAAAACCGCTGAAATGTGCAAGGGAGATTCTCGTGGCAAGTAATAGAGAGAGGTTTGGTCAACTAAAACTGAGACCCAACTTCTTTCACATGGCGGTTGGCTTGGTCTTCGCGGTTGCCATACTCCTCACACACTTTCAGATAGGTCACATACTCGACATGTCTGCATTGATTGCGATCAGCTTCTTCAATCTTCTCTTTGTTTTCCTCCTGTTTCCACTGGAAGGCCCACTTCTCCGCAAAATTATGTTACTCTTCGCAGGAAACAGTGTAGGAGTCCTGTGGTATCTCCTCCAGTTATCATTTGAAGAAGCTTTCTTCTTTCTGAACACAGGCGCATTCAAAATAATAATCCTAGTCGCCAAGCCCATCATCGATTTTGTGTGGATAGTATCTGTATGGTCAGTTAGCCTGTCGGTGCTGGCATCCTACAAAAGAAAAACGGAAAGGCTGGAAAAATGTTGATTCTGTTTTTGAGCATAGCGTTCATTGCTCTAGTTGCCATAATCACAGCCTACCTTATAAGACATTACCTCTTCACGCTTGTTGCATTATACCACAAAAAGGAACAACCTCCATTAGGGTCTAACGAAACAGTATATGAACCCACGGTTTCGATTCTGATTCCTGCCCGCAACGAAGAACACGTAATTGAGCGAATCCTCCAAAGGATGACCGAGTTAACGTACCCAAAAGAAAAATTCGAAGTAATCGTGATAGATGATGCCTCTACCGACCGAACAGGCGAGAAGGCGAAAAAGTTTGCCAAAAAACACAAATTCATACACGTTGTTCACCGAGACCTATTGGATGGGGGAAAGGGAAAACCAGAAGCACTAAACTGTGGTTAAAAGCTTTCTGGAGAGCTTTAAACAGCCCCTCTTTTTTCAACAGACAGAGAAATTGAGCGAGTTACATTTAGATTAAACACATCAATTCAAGATAGAGTTGTGATATCTCCAGAAAAATACTACATTTTTGAAAAGAAGAATTTATCAATAAATAACCTAATGGGTGTG
>SOJY01000124.1 GCA_004376385.1 Candidatus Bathyarchaeum sp. | reverse complement strand
ACCATTCTACCTCTCTTCATGGTGATAACACTATTCACAGTAACAGTCTACAAAAGATTACCCAAAAAAGCTGGAAAGACATAGCACACAAAAATAAGTGGATACTCGTTAAAAAAAAAGCACGAGTCATATTAGGAGACTAATAACAGCTGATTGTTGAAAACAGCCTTTTTCTGGAAAAGATGGAAAACATATGGGTAATATTATATACTAAATACAAAAATAACACAAAGATACAGAGTGTAAAAAATTACACACCAATAACAGGTGAAATTAATGATCGAAAACCTCCGCACAACCAAAGGAATAGCATCAATAGCGGTTTTTGCAGCTTTCCACACGGTTTTGAGCTCCCTACCATACACAATAACAATAGGCGTTTCAGGCTCAATAACACTAGGAATAATAAGCGCCACACTCGTCGGAATACTCCTCGGACCTATAACAGGAGGCTTAGCCGTCCTAATTGGCTCAGTCATCGGCATGTTCATAAACCCTGCAGGAGCAATCTTCGGTGCTCTGTCATTTTTGCCTGCCACCCTAGGCGCATTAAGCGCAGGTTTCACAATAACAAAACGAGGATACATTTCAGCGGCAATGATTCTTGCTTCAATTCTCCTGTTCTACAGTCACCCGTTCGGTCGCGAAGCAATGGTCTATCCATTTTTGCACATAACAGCAGTGATTGTGGCATTAGTTTTCTCAACACGACTAGCAGTTTGGTCAACTGAACTATCGAACATAAAGAAGTTGAATGTAGGAGTACCCATCGCCGCGTTTGTGGGCACCTTAACTGATCACATATTCGGCAGCGGCTTAGCAATATGGATTTTTGACCTACCAGCAGCAGTATGGAACAGCATCATATTCATTTACCCCATAGAAAGAATAATTGCGGTAATCATAACGTCCGCCATCGCGTTGCCCCTATACTACAGCCTCAGAAAATCAGGAATATTCAACCTAATCAAAAAATAAAACACACAAACTGCAACCTCACCCAAACCACCCAATTATTTTCCAAAAAAGGGATAATAAACAGCCAGAAAACTAATGCCGCAGAGTTCCTAAACCAATTGCGTGAGCAGCATGAACACTAGAGAAGGCGACCTAATCGAGAACACAGATGGATGCATATTTGACGTCAAGGGCTTGGTTCATCCCCCAAACAAAGTTGTAGCATTCATCCGCTACGTTCCCGACCCAGAGGGGAACAGAGAAAGAGATGGAACAAGATACAGCAAATTTTATTCACTATCCAAACGCTACGCCCTGCTAAAACAAAAATACCCACAATATCTAGTAAACGACCCCGTCTTCAACACACTACTCTGCGAAGTCCCATTAGAAGACATAAAACAACATTACCGACCAGCTCAGGGCTTACAGGACCTCCGAAACAGGAACAACTTGGACGATGCAGAACTAACGGCTTTACAGTTTATGGAGCACCTCAAAGAAAATTCTGGGGTTCAATGGAGCAAACTGGGCGTTTCGGGGTCCATCTTGGTTAACCTTCATGAGGCATCTTCTGACATTGACCTTATCGTTTACGGGTCTAAAACAGGCTACCGGGTACAAGCAGCAATGAAAGAGATGCTTGAGGACAAAAACAGTCCCATCAAAGCCTACGATCTGGAGGGATTAAAAGGACTGTTCGATTTTCGTTCGAAGGACACCATCACATCTTTCGAAGATTTTGTTCGAACCGATTCCCGAAAGGTTTCCCACGGCAAATTCAGGGGAAGAGACTTTTTCATCCGCTTCGTAAAAGACCTGAACGAAATCAGTGAACAATACGGCAGCATCATCTACAAGCCAAAAGGTCGCGCAAGAATCAAAGCCACAGTGGTAGACGATTCAGAATCAATCTTCACGCCATGCAGCTACAAAGTCGCCAACGTGAAAAACATTGAAGGCACAAAAGTTGAGCCTATTGAGGAGATCGTGTCATTTCGAGGAAGATTCTGTGAACAAGCAAGAAGTGGTGAAACAGTGATTGCAGAAGGTAAACTTGAAAGAGTGAAACAAGAGGGAAAACATGATCACTTCAGATTGCTCTTGGGAAGCAAGCCCTCGGATCACATGATCTTGACATAAAAATTGATTTTCTTTCATTCTAGACGTCTTGACACGTTAATGAAGAGTTCCGTGTTCCAGAACTATGATGATTCTTAGTTCCGATCAGCGTTTTTTCTTTTACTGTTTAGTGTACAAATCCACAAGGGTTCGTGCTACGTTACTAGATATGCCATGTTTTTTTAATTTCATGTAGGATACTTCAATATCTTCTATGGAAACTTCCTCTATTTCGTTGCACCAAGGAATTTTTGCATCATTCCTTATTTTTTCTTTAATTAGAGTAGTTGATACTTTAGATGCCTCGTCTAGTAAACTAATTACGATGTGAGCTTTTTTAACCATAGATTGACCAACTTACGAAGGATAATGAATAACTTAAGATACAAGATACGCTTAACGTTTTATATAAATCTGACTACGAATTCAACACCAGCCACAAAAAACGTTTCATATTACTGATTTGCGAGAACCCGAAGCCTCTTCACGGCATTAAGTCTCTCTTTGCCACCAACCTTGGCTTGTTTCACTGCATTTTCTAACATCTCAATTGTTTCATCGTAGGTCGCCCTGTCCACGGGATAGGGAACTCCATCTTTACCTCCCACACAGAAACTGTATTTCACAGGGTCCTCCCAGCAGGGTTTCTCGCCGTAGACCAGTTCAGACACTAAAGCTAATGCTCTGACGGTTGCAGGTCCTATTCCTTGGATACTTATTAGTTCCTCGTAATTTTGGGCTGAAAATGGTATGCCTTCTTAACTGCATTCCAGTTAAGGTTTCGAGGCAAAGAAAAAGCATCGATCTCATACTCTTTTCCTAGAGGCTGCGGAATCCACTCCTGCAGCGAATTCTGACGAACAGGACGAATAGACAGGAGCATCTTCAACTTTTTTGGTTCCTCTTTGGCGATATCGGTTGAAGTTTTTCGGCAACCTTCACTCTCTTTTGCAGTCATGTCTAACACTACCTCCCGTTTCATGTCTCCAACCACGGAGTCGTGAGGCTCAACCACAAAATCTTTGACGTTTTCGGATAACCAGTGATATTTCGTCTTTTAGACTCAAGATTGCACGTGAAATGGGGGCGTCGTCCACAATAAAACCAGATGAATTGAATAGTCAAGACTTGTTTCCAGATGTTGTTTTCGATTGTACTGGCGGATTATCGCAGTCAATGAATCAAATCATCGATATCATTCGGCCACGTGGAACAATAT
>SOJY01000202.1 GCA_004376385.1 Candidatus Bathyarchaeum sp. | reverse complement strand
AAGCATGAATGTTACAAGAACGCCAAATGCAACTCTGAGAACTGGCGAATCATCTTTTCCGAGGAATACTTTCTCCCAGAATACAGAGTTTATGACAAAGTAAACACAAGACGCGAGTAGACCAACGATAGTAGAAAGCCAAACATATGAATTTATGCCGATAACGGCAACAGCCACGAGTGAAATTACGGCGAACATCAAAGGTCTTTTCTCACTTACATAAAACTCAAATTCGTCGAACATCTACTCACCACTTTTTTCATGACCGCATAATCCATTTGCGAACCCATGGGAAGGCTGCACGCTATCTCTTCAGATGATTTACTCTCAATACGCTATAACCCTTTGGATATTCTCATACACTAGTTCCCTACACTAACGATACGTATATTAACATGCATGCATTGTAACAGCGGATGCATAAGTTGGCGTGAAGGGCCAGTACTGAGACACATAAAGTATATTCATTTGTTCAGACATACCTTACTAACTGAAAAGAAACGCTTTTGCTCTTTCTGACTTGGAATACCTGTGATAAAGTCTCTCAAGCACTTCTCTCAAACCCTGTGGCAAGCTAGCACTTCCGACAAAGGCGTAGGTAGATGCTGACAACAACTTTTGTGCGATTTTTCCTGCTTTACTAAGTGCAAGATGATAAATTGGTATAGGAATTTCTCTAAATCCGTGTTCAAACTTAAATTTTCTAAGCGATGGGAGAAGGCTCGCTTTATCCTGGTAGCGACTCACTCTATCAAAGGAATAATAGACCCAGTTGAATGGCGTTTCACATGCATGCTTAATGACGTAAGCAAGCAAAGCATTGTTTGGGCACATCGGAAAATAACCAGAGTGCGACATTGCTGAAGTGATCATAACTAACTTATTAAACTCGATTGCGCTCATATACGCTATTAAGCGATTCTCGTAAAAAGCTCCGTAAACTTGGAAGTAATCGCCAAGTGTTCTCTTGTGTCGACAAAGGTATTCCAAGAACGTCTTCTTATCGCAATAGTGGCTTGTTGCCATTCTTCCTTGGCGCTTTAAAGATGAGATGTTACAACGTACAATGTCATTAATCCACTCATGGATGTTCTTAACGCGACCGACATGAACACCCTTTTCTTCAGCTTTACGTACGCGGTTACGTGCGTGTTTATGAAAATCGTTCTTCCACACATCTTCAAACGTTTTGCCTTTTACATTAATCATATGAGCGTAGATATGCTCTGATTGCGCTCCTTTCGTCTTAAACCACAAATTGAGAGTACGTGTGTAGGCCCCTGACAAGAATGCAGGCACGCTTGTGGTCAACAAATCGAAACCGAAGCCCCGCAAAAATCGTACCACAAGTTCAAGAGTTTCAGGTATAAAACGTATAGCTTTTGCATCGTCGGGAAGAAGAGAAGCATAGTAGTAGATTGGAGAACTCGCAATTTTAAAGCTGAACAGTTTTCTGATTTGAAGAGGGAACAATAGATAGGATTTTTCTCTTTGAAAAATTAAAGGAAGCGCATTTTTCCTGCTTGAACACATCTCGTACTTATGATGCAAAACAGAATATGGACTTCTGTCAACGATTTCATTCCAACGTTTAGGATCCTTAACTACGTGGATTTCCAAGATTTCACCTCTGTTTAGCATATTTGTGTGAAATGAAATGAAGCATTCACCATTCTCCTTCTTTTTTCCTCAGTCACGACTCTCGTTCTTCAGAGTTAAAATATGTTTGCCACCTGCAACAGCCACGCGTAAAACTTTCTCAAAATTATTCATCACTATATCCCAATCATAGAGTTTTTCTACGTTTTCTCTAGCATTTTGCCCAACTTCCGCAACCAAACTGGGATGGCTAATTATCTTTAAAATAACTGACGCGAGTTCCTCTGTCTCTCCAGGATGAATTAAGAATCCATTGCAACCGTCGATGATCAGATCACGTGAAACACTAGCGTAGCAAACGACCACAGGCTTCGCGCATGCCATATACTCTAACACTTTTCGTGGAACAGACCCAAAAGTATCTGATCTCGCCACGAGCGGCCCCACCGTTACGTCTGCCGCTGAAATATATCGGGGTATTTCCTCATGGCTTACCGGAGGGATAAATTTTACAAACCTCTCTACACCCATATTTTCAGCTAACTTTTTCAAATCAAATTTTTGCGGTCCTTCACCAACAATCAGTACGATCACATGCTGGTTCTTAACTACTATTTTAGGCAAAGCCTTCACCAAAAGAGCGAGACCTCTGTCTTCGGTAATCCCTCCTATAAACAGTATAACCTTCTTGTTCTCAACACCAAGAGAAGACCTTAGACACCCAGAAGCGATGCCCGTTCTAAAAGCTCTCACATCCACACCATTAGGAAAAACGAAAACTTTCTCTTTTTCCACTCCGTGGGTTTCTATTACTCTAAACTTTAAAGGCTCACTAACTACTGATATGTACTCAGCCCGCTTCAAAATTAAGCGGTACAAATTATCCAAAAAACGGAAATACACTCCCTTAAACACACCTGAAGCAACACATACACATCATGAGTCTTCACGATTAACGGAAGCTTAAAGATACGAGACAGCAAATATGCGCAGAACGTAGCCATGTGAGTGGGGTGGTACATGGAAATAACTATATCAAAATTCATGTGCCGTTGATTTACAGTTAAAGCATTTACAATTAACGGTACGTAAGCTACGGTATGTGAAAGGAGCGTACTAAAACCGTTGTACCATCGTGCTTCTAACTTTGGAAAGGGAAAAATGTTAATGATGTCTGGTTTTTTCGCGCCTTTCTTATATAAAAGAAGAACCCCAGCAGAGTGGGGCGAAAGAACGCCCACGTTATGACCTCTTTCAGCTAGTCTTCTAACTATTTCATATGTTGTTATCGCAGAGGCATGAGTTGGCGCAAATGAGAAGTATTGTGTTACGTATAGCACATTCAATGACCAGTCACTCTTTTAACTATACCTGCAACAAGTCCGCCAAGCCATGCAAAATACCTTACGTTAAAGGCGATAGGAAAAAGAATCATACTCCAATCTCCTTGTTTCCGGATGATCCTTACTGCTTGAGGAGTGTGATATAGTACAAGTCCCAGAGCCGAAAGAACTGAAATCCAAGGGATGCCTATTATAAGCCATAAGGGTGTTACAACTATTAAGAACGCCAGTATCAGAGGGATATAAAGGCTCAATGGATGTTGCTCTTTCCCACGCAAGAGTTCTGGATGCCGAAGGAAATTGTCGATCTGATAAACCATGTTTGACACTTGATTCTTGAAATACTTTCGAAACGAGGGAACCCATTCATGATAACACACAGCGTCCTTCTGTAAAACAATCTTCCAACCAGCCT
>SOJY01000024.1 GCA_004376385.1 Candidatus Bathyarchaeum sp. | reverse complement strand
TATATTTACTTTTGTTTACTTACCTTTTTAGCTCTGATGTTGGTTGAGTAGAAAAGCAGAAAGAAGGTATGGTTGACATGGTTTTGGAACTTAACTATCAGCTTAGACGGTTTAAGCCCTCTGATTTAGACGGGGTAATCCGAGTAAACCGCGAATGTCTTCCCGAAAACTACACCGCCCTCTTCTTCATTAATTTGCATAAACGCTTCCCCGGAACTTTCATTGTCGCTGAAGCAGACGGAGAGATAGTGGGCTACATTATGTGCCGCATCGAAACCGGAATTCCAAGTTTTAAATTGCTAGGAATAAGAAAGAAGGGTCATGTCATCTCAGTCGCTGTTCTGCCTAGTCATCACAGGAAAGGAATCGGTTATGCGCTAATACGTGAAGCGATGCAAGCCATGGTAAACTACAACGCAAAGGAATGTTACTTGGAAGTTAGGGAAAGCAACCTGTCCGCTATACATCTTTACAAGAAATTGGGGTTTGAAACCGCGCGAACACTCAGAAACTACTATGCAGACGGAGAAGATGCCATTGTCCTGGCAATACATCTGCCGCGTTCAATAGAGTAACCACCAAGCCTCCATCATGGAAATGTTTCTGTTTTTGCTTTTCTTTTTGTTACATAACTAAAGCAATTAGATGCAGGCTCTATTTGGGGCAGCAGATTACAGAAAAACTTTGTTTGCCCTAAAAATGGAAGTGCCCGAGTTAGGTCAAAGCCTAGGCAGATCAACGAAACATAGTCGACCATCCAGTTGCCAGCCACAATCCATCTCAGTTGATGTGATCGCGTGAGACAAACCATAGCCAACTACCTAGCAGCCAACCGTGCCTGTCGACCTATCCAAGCGTGCTCCCCAACTCGGGCAATCAGGATACGGGGTTTGTAATCTATATAGATTATCAAAATAAGAGTTAACATAAGATCAAATGGGGGTAGCGAATTTTGACAGGCTTTTTGATACCTAACAACATTATTTTGAATTCTTACTTCGTATATATTAAGCATATAAAGGGAATAGCACGTCAAGGCGCATTTCATGTCAATTTTTATTGCAATTTTTCATGTAACTAAGTAAACATGTCATAGTAACATAAGTTGAGCGAATTAGAAAACTGTGATGCCGCCTGCAACAAGAACGGCTCTAGAATAAACAAAAGCTAGATTAGGGGGCATCAATTTATTTGCAGCTTTCATCATTGTATTAACTATGCCAAAAAAGAGAAAGCAAAAGAAGGCGACTAACGCGAAAGAGCTTTCCTTGGAAGAATACCTGAAACAGTTGCCTCCCCCTCCTGAAGAACATGCTCATGAGCTAAAGATGGAGAAACGCGTCAAGCAGTTGATTGAAGAACAAAACAAGAAATGATAAACATTCTCATGTTACAGTAGAATCACAGCAAAAGTGCTCAACTGACTGTCCACAGCACCTTCTTTGACGAAACCGCCATCAACCGCCATGAACCATCGGAACTAGAACCATTTCCTCAGCATCTTTGACTTCAGTTTCAAGTCCCTGTAACACGCTGATCTCCTTTCCTCCAACAAGAATCAGAGCGTTTGGTCTGGGATCATCAAGCTGTGAGTCAACTAGAACCCGCTCAAAATCGCTTGAAAACATTTCCGTAAGCTTCATTACGACTTTTCTAACTGTTACCGGTTCTTCCAGTTTTAGCTGTAAACGTTTTTTGCCAGACAGCCGCTGGAATATCCCCAAAAACCTAACTTCTACACTGATAATCATGTTGAACTCTCTCGTAACCTATGAGCTTTCGCCTCCGAAAAGCTCTACTATCTCCGATGTGAATTCAATTATGTCATTCACATGCTCCATAGTTTTTTCATTATCCGCTTTAGGGCTCTGCGCCAATTGTTGGAGAGTTTTTTCGATTTCAACGAGAAAATTCAAAATTGGCTCTTCAACATTTTGTCTAGTATGAAGTGTCTCATGGACTATCGGCACAATAAAAGCGGGATTCCCCAAGCTGTAGTAAATAGCTGCTTGGGCTTTCGTAAGGGCTTCCATTATGAAACCTGCCGCCATGTAAGGCGTATTTTTAGCCGCAGTCAATTCTGCCTTTGCCTCTCGGAGGTAACGAGTGGCCCAGCCTTTTCGATAACCATCCATCGTTGACAATGAGTTTGTCCCTCTTTTTCAGGTTGTTTTGTCTATTCATGAGAGATACGTAAGTGATTATAAAAAGATTCGACAGAAGTTAACGACGAAGGAAGAGAACAGTGCGCTCTCTTCAACTTCGCAAGTTTCTTTATTCTTCCTCATCAGGTTCGGCAGCTTCAGAAGCATACCTTATGCTTGCTAATCGAGTGGTGTAACCAGCTACCTTGTTTCTTAGTTTCGTTGAAGAAACGTTTGTGTACTCATTCACAAGTTTTTTATTATTTTCAAAATCAGCCGTAAATTTGCTCGGATACTTGTCTAGCAACTCTCGAGCTATCCTCTTCACCAGTTCAGTACGCACTTTTCCCATTTTTCACCATGCCTTCCCTGTAAACCGTTCCTTAATCTCTTTAGCCATGAATTGTCCCCTCATCATGCCTTTTATCCCTTACGCATTCCACCCCAAAAAAGTCAATAAAATTCTGGAAAATCTGGTCAGCAACCTCACTTTTCTCCTTTTCCTTCAGCTCAGCTATTGCCTCAACTACTGTGGGAATAAAAGAAGGCGTAGTCAGCTTACCCTTAAACGGTCCCCTGAAACGAACCGGACCATCCGTTTCCGTCATGAGATTCGTTAGAGGTATTCGTCTAATGACTTCTCGGATGCTGCCTGAAAATATCGAAGGGGGTCCCTCCGTGATGTAGTATCCGCGGTCTACGATTTTGGATATTAGGCTGTGGGGCTGACTGAACCAGTGAAGAAGAACCTTTTTGATTTTGTATGACGGAAGTAGGCTCACAATTTGGCTAGTGGTTCCCCTAGAATGGATTATCACGGGTAACGATGACTTCTCAGCCGCGGAAAGCATCTCATGAAAGACTTGCATCTGAATTTCTGTTGGTTCCCCGTTTCCCGCGTAAGTAGCATCTAATCCTATCTCCCCAACAGCCACCAATCTTTGTTTGTTCTCTGCATTTTCGAAAATCAGATCAATCGTATCTTGTGTTTCATTGGGAGCTAATTTTTTGGTGTTCCATGGATGAATACCCAGAGCAGCATACACATGATCAGGATACTCTTCAGCTAACTTGAGGCTTCGACGACTTGATTCTAAGTCCATAGCATTGGCGACCAAAGCAAAAACGCCTAACTGCTTTGCCTCTTCTACGATTTCTCCAAGATTCTGTGCATAATCACTGTCTGAAAGGTGAATGTGAGCATCAACGAATCTCAATAGCAA
>SOJY01000174.1 GCA_004376385.1 Candidatus Bathyarchaeum sp. | reverse complement strand
GACTCACTTGTTCCGTAAAAACAGGCTTAATAAATGTGGCGAATGTGAAAAACCAGTGGTTGAGCTGTACACGACAAAAGAGCGGAAAATACGGCGGTTAGGGAGGGAACAGGCAATTCTCGAGCATATTTTCAGCTGTGTCAATCCAGATTGTCATCAATCGGGGCAAAAACTGTACCCACCAAAACAAACCCCTCCTCGATCTTCTTATCATTTTGAAGTCATAAGAGAAGTGGGAAGACTTCGCAAACAGGAGCACAAGACCTTTCGGGAGATAAGTACGGAGCTTCAAAAACAACATGTGAAGATTGGAGTAAATGGTTCCTGTGCAAGGCATCTATTTCACTATTACGAGATTTATGTGATGATTTGGGCGGAACAGGACCTCCAGGAGCAATGTCAAGGGCAAGACGTTGTCATGGCGATTGACGGCGCAAAACCTGAAAATGGAGTAGCTACTCTGTATCTAGTAACCGATGCGATAAAGCAGGAAGTCTACGGTAGTGATTGGTTACTTTATAGCGGAACAGAGCAGCTGGCAGAGTTGTTATCTACAATTAAAGCCTTAAACCTAAATGTTGTCGGATTTGTTTCCGATAAACAAAGATCTATCTTATTAGCGGTACAAGAAGTCTTTGGAGAAATTCCTCACCAATACTGCCAGTTTCACTGGTTTAAAGCCATGAGTCGTCCCCTATCCGACCTGGACCGAAGTCTGAACAAATATTTGAAGAAAAAATTACGGAAACTTCGTGATTTGACCAGAACTGTGGAAAAAAGTGTTAACAGAAGAAGATTACCCCCTCACAACCTTTCAATCTTGAAAGAGATCGAACCCTTTCTGACGGTCATCCTTCAAGCTAAAAATAAACCCCCTTTTGTCTTGAAAGGTCTTCAGAATTGGCAACGCGCGAAACTACTTCTAACGGAAATCCTGAGTATTCTTTCAGAGGCAAATATGGCGGTTTTTGAAGGTCCTGCCCAATCGTTACCTCTGTCTTATAAGAGTCTGATAATGGCTGCACGAATTTTAACAGAAACTTTAGAGAATAGCCTATTCGATGTATGGAATGTACATAAAGCTTCAAAATGGATATATCACTTGAATGATCTTCTCAACCCCGAAACACAGCCACTAGAATGGGTGAAAGAAAAATATCCCGCGAGGCACGCTTACGATCGATTTCACGGATTTATATCGCAAGCTAAGACGTTTGGATCCTGTTTTCTAAACACATTCAGAACCTACATCAAAGAGAGTTTCAACCGCTGGAGTTCTGGCCTTTTAGTTTGTTTTGATTACCCATTTATCCCCCGTACTAATAATAGTTTGGAAAACTATGTTTATCTCTTAAAAAATCGTCAGACAAAGACTTCAGGTCGTCGTAACAATCATTCAACCTTGCGTCATCAACAATGTTTCCGTTTCGTAGTTACTATTCCCTCTACAAAGCAATTTCTAACTTCATGTCAGTACACACCGATTGAACGTTATCATCGTTTCCGTCAGAACTATTTTAAAACGCTATTCCCTGTTATAACTGAACATCGCATTAAACGCGATTTTTCCAAGATGCTTAAGCAATCATTTGCCTTTATTCGTCAGGAGGTGACTTTGAGTGTAGCTTGTACATAGTGAAAAAAAACACTACGTACACGATGAACTCAAAACCATCTCCTGACGAATGAAGGCAAATGAACTTTTTAACATACGTGAAAAGTTCCTCTTGATACGATATTCCTTTACAATAGGGGTTAGCAAATCTAGATAGTGTTGTCGAAACTTTGTATACCGTTCTATTGACGTACTCTGGCAATAGCGCAGAAATTGGGTTGCTGAAGGAGTTTTAAGTACATAACGGAAACATTGCTGATGACGCAAGGTCAAGTGATTATTACGGCGGCCTGAAATCTTGATCTGACGCTTTTTCAATAGATAAACATAATTCTCAAGACTATTATTAGTTCGCGGAATGGAAGGATGGTCGAAACAGACCAAAAGTCCATCAACCCATCGATTGAAGCTTTCTTTGATATGAGTCTGTAATATTTCCAGAAAACACGATCCACAAGTGTTAACTCGCGTTATGAATCGGTGAAACTGCTTCTGAGCATAGTTCGCAGAACGTTTTTCTTTCACCCATTCTACAGGCTGTGATTCAGGGTTAAGGAGTTCTTCTAGGGTAATCTGCCACTGAGAAGCTATATGGACATTCCAAACATCGAATAAACTGGTCTCTAAAGTTTTTGTCAGGTATCGAGCTGCAAGAACCAAACTCTTGTGAGAGGGTGGTAAATCTCGAGTGGTTCCGTCAAAAACGGGAATATTTGCGTCTGAGAGAATGGCTAGGATTTCTGTTAACAACAATTTCGCTCGTTGCCAGTTCTGAAGCCCTTTTAATACAAAAGGAGGTTTATTTTTGGCTTGTAGAAGAACCGTCAAAAAGGGTTCAAGCTCTTTCAGGACTACAAGATTATGCGAAGGTAATTTACCTTTGACAACACTTTTTTCCACAGTTCTAGTTAGGACACGCAGTTTCCGCAGGTTTTTCTTTAAATATTTGTTCAAACGTCGATCCAACTCGGACAGGGGACGACTAGCTTCTTTAAACCAGTGAAACTGGCAAAATTGATGAGGAATATCTCCAAAGACTTCTTGTACCGCTAATAACAAAGCCCGTTGTTTATCAGACACAAATCCCACAACGTTTAAATCCAAGGCTTCTATTTGTCGTAATAATTTTACAATATGTTCTGTTCCACTGTAAAGAAGCCAATCACTGCCATATACCTCCTGTTTCAACGCATCAGTGACCAAATAGAGGGTAGCTACCCCGTTTTCAGGTTTTGCTCCATCAATTGCCAGGACAACGTCCTGACCTTGACATTGCTCCTTAAGGTCCTGTTTCGCCCAAATCATCTCATAAATCTCGTAATAGTGAAAAAGATGTCTAGCACAAGAGCTACTTTCACCTATTTCCACATTTTGTCTTTGAAGTTCAGTGATTATATCTTCAAAGGTTTTATGCTCTTGTTTACGGAGTCTTCCTACTTCTCTTATGATTTCAAAATGATATGATGATCTAGGAGGGGTTTGTCTTGGAGGATGCAGTTTTTGATCTGCTTGAGGACATTCAGGATTGACACAGCCGAAAATATGCTCGATTATTTCCTGTTCTCCTCCTAACCGCCGTATTTTTCGTTCTTTTGTCCTGTACAGTTCAACCACTGTTTTATCACATTCGGCACATTTATTAGGCCTGTTGTTAGGATACAAGTGAATCCTTGGAGAGTTCTTACGAGAATTCGAACGTCTCATTTAGATATGCTCTCCTTGGGTTCATTTCCCATTCACTTGGGAACTATTG
>SOJY01000175.1 GCA_004376385.1 Candidatus Bathyarchaeum sp. | reverse complement strand
TGATTGATGATGAAGACCGCTGTCTGCTTAAGAAGATAAGCATAAAAATAGAATGATGAAGTTTTGAGCGCGAAAGCCAAGGCCCTCTGACGGATGACGTCCGTAGTGCTAAGGCGGTCCCTCCAAGATCGAGATGGCAGTACGTGCGACCTTAGCGTCGCGACACTCAAAACTCTAACTCAGTATGAATGTAATAAACATTATCCGCCAGTTGGTCGGGAATTTTTCTAATATAATTCACTTATACTCAATTACTGGATATTAAAGCAGTAAAATGAATCACTCCTCTGGAACCACTCAAAAGAAATGAACGTTTTACTTCAAGGTTTCAGGATTTGTGTGCGGTGCAGAGGTAGCATCCGGGTTCATCTTTGATGATGATTTGCGTAAATCCTGTCTGCTCCAGTAACTCTATTATCTTAGATTTTTCGGGCAACATAGCGTGTGCTACCTGCTCTGAAACTTTTTTGTGGTGAGCTTTCAACTCTTCGCTGCTGAGGGCGTGAGCGATGACAAGTTTGCCCCTGGGTTTTAGCGTGCTGTTAATGTTTTGTAAGGCGTTTTCTTTGTTTTCTAGATGAGGAAACACGCCAAAACAGATAACCGCGTCAAAAGATTCTGTTGGAAAAGCGTCTTCTTCGATGTTTCCAACTTTTATGCTGACATTCTTGATGTGTGAATGTTTTGTTTTACATATCTGAACCATTTTTTCTGAGTAGTCGATTGCAGTGACTGACCCAGATGGTCCTACAGCACGGATTAAATATGGAATCAGTACTCCGGTGCCTGTGCCTACATCCAAAATGTTCTGTCCAAATTTTAGACCGAACTGGGGAACAAGTTTCTCCAAAAAAGAGGAGAGCTCGGGTGTGTGAAACTTTTCGTCCCAAGTGTTTGCTGCGTTGTCAAAGTAGTCTTTCGCGCTCATTTTGGGTAACCCACTATTTCTTTTTTCTTTTGGTGTAGAGCAACACTGCTTCCACTGCAACAACTACAAGTGCCAGCGATGTGGTTATCTGGAATATGGTCACTTGGTTCTGTAAATCAGTGTTTTCTGCTTTGAGAGCGGACGTAGATTGCCATGTGAGTGTGCCGTTGAAAAGTTGCTCTGCGTTGTAACGGAACATTTGAGAAAAGTTTTCGGTATTTGGAATGGCGCCAGGAAAGTTTGTTAAGACCACATGTTCAGCACCCACTTGAGAGGCTATTCCCGCTCCGAACTCAACATCAATTTGAAGATTGTCTACTACCAAAGCCACGCCTTCACTCTGCGCAGTTTCTAAGAGGCTTGTTATGTCTCCAGCCGATAGCGTCTCAGGTGGATTGTATGTTGCTACAACATTGAAGCCAGCAGATTCTATGAATGGTTTCAGCCAGCTCATGCAGATGACCTTCACTGTTGACGCATCTAAAGTTTCAGCTTGACTTGCCATCCAGCTGGAAACTTCGTCCACATCATTTAGCATTTCCGAAATCTTCGAATCCAAGTCTACATCCAAGATTTGGCTCAGGTTTCCTCCTACTCCGCGTATGTAGTTTTTTGCTCCTTCAGGCGTGTTGTATGCGCCGGGAATAGCAACCACTGTTAGGTTTGAGTTTCCTGCAGCTTCAAGTAATCCGTCCAGCCAGAATTCTCCCGGAATGTTTTGCTTAAACAGAATCCTCGCGTTGCTTACGGCGTAGACATTGCTGGGTTTCATGTCAAAATCTGCGGGGCACAAACCGGGCTGAACCAGCACCAAAACATCAGCAGTGTCTCCTAAACATTCTTCAACTACGTTGCCAATCGCGCTTGTTGTGCATACTATTATGGGTTTGTCTGTGGCAGCCTTGGCTCCAGTCACTGTTACTGATAGAAACACTATAGAAAACATCGTCAAGGTCATGCCCAAAGTTAGCAATTTCTTATTTTTCATTTTCGTTTTCCTCCTTTTTCCTTCTTTTTGGTGATAGAAGAAGTGCGATAACGAAAACAATGGTTGAAACAATAACTATGCAGGAGCCAACTGGCAAATCAAAAAATAAAGAAACAACAAGTCCCGAAACAGTTGTGCTCATCCCAATTAGTGGGGAAGCGATTACTACTTTTCTCATGTTTTCAGAAAACTGTAGGGCTGTGGAAGCAGGATTGAATATAAGCGCGTAGATGAGTAGCCCTCCGACAAGTTTTAGGGAAAAAGTTATGACAACTCCCGCCAAAAAGATGATCATGTAGATGAATGGTTTGGTGTTGATTCCGTCTGCTTCAGCCAGTTTCCTGTTAAACATTATGGCGAAGAGCTCCTTCCAGACAAAATAGATTATGGCTAACGTAGCCGCAAACAAGGTAGTAAGATACACCAAGTCAGTGTTGGTCATGGAGATTATGCTGCCCCAGAGAACGTTGGCGACTTGGCTGCTAAGCCCCACCTCTGGCGTTAAGGTCAAAAACACGAAAGCCAAAGCCATGTTCAAAGGAAAAAGTATGCTGGTAATAGTGTCCGCATGCAATCGTGCCTTGTCTGCGATTGGTCCTATCAGAAAGGCTGTGCCTGACGCGAAAAGCAGGCCAGTTACAAGCGGGTTGGTTGCAGTTGCTACTCCTAACGCTGCTCCTGCAAAGGCACCGTGAGTCATGGAGTAGCCTATGGCTGAGAGCCGCATCCTCACAACGAAAACGCCTATCAATCCCATCAAGAAACCTGCTAGAATACAGGCAATCAGGGCTCTTTGCATGATGGCGAATTCTAGCCAGATCATCGGTGGGTTGCCTCTAACGAAGTGATGTGTGGATGGTTTTCTACGAGGGGCAGGGCGTTTTCTGGTGTTCCGTCGAACGTGATTTTGCCGTTAGTTACTACTATGACCCTGTTGCAGTTGTCTATCATGTGATGGATGTCGTGTGTTACAATTAGGGTGGTCAAATCTTTTTCTTCGTGAAGTTTGGTGATTAGAGATGGGATTTGTCCGCGTGAATCTGGATCCAAGTTGCTGAATGGCTCGTCTAAAAGAAGAATTTTTGGGTTTTTTGCTAGGGCTCGGGCTAGCATCACTTTCTGTTGTTGACCGCCAGAAAGTTTGCCCATAGGTCTGCCTGCAAGCTCTTTAATGCCGATTAGTTTCATGGCTTCTACAGCCTTCTTTTTGTCTTCCGCTTCAGGGTGGTGAAGAAATCCTATCTGCCCGTAACGTCCCATCAGCACTACGTCAAGGGCGGTGTAGGGTTCTCCGGGTTTCACCATGAAGTCTTGAGGGACATACCCGATCTCACATCTTACCCTTCTTCCGTGAGTTTGCACGTCTAAGCCGAAAACAGTAACTTTTCCCTTGAATGGTGGGAGCAGCCCGTTTATGGTCTCGAGCAGAGTTGTTTTTCCAGAAGCGTTTGGTCCTACTACATAAACTAGCTCGTTTTGTTT
>SOJY01000179.1 GCA_004376385.1 Candidatus Bathyarchaeum sp. | reverse complement strand
ATCTTGGCTCCCTGAATCAAACTTGGTTCATAGGGACTAAGCAAGTAACCGTGAAGTCTTGCGGATACTCTGCCCTGCCGGAAAGCCTCTTCATCTATGTCCATCACTTCTGCTTCCCATAATGGCAGTTGCTTCCTCAGGAAACGTAAGGCAATCCTTGCCGCGGCTTTGGGGTCAACAGCAAAAACTGCACTGTGCATCTTAACTCCTGTGGGAACGCCCAAAACAGGAAGACGGGCGTCAACAGCGTTCAAAACGTCTCGGGCTGTGCCGTCTCCACCGCAGAAAATGAGGAGGTCAACGCCCTCTTCTGCGATTCGTTTTGCAATCTCCACTGTGTCTTCAGGGTAGGTATCCTTTTTTTGTTCGCCAAAAACTTTGTAGTCAAAATTGTGGTTTCGTGTCTCGTCTTCTCCCATACTTCCTGCTCCGACCATGAGACGCATATCCTCCTTACTCGTCTTTAATTCGGAGAGAAAAGTTTCTGCCCGTGCTGGAGCCACTGGCGTTGCTCCAAGAGTAACAGCTTTTTCTAGGATTTCTTTTCCATCTGTGCCCTTTAGCCCAACTGCTCCTCCCATGCCAGCGATGGGATTAACGATGAAACCCACTTTCTTCTTTGAGTTGTCCTTGAGGTCACTCGATGGCAAGAATATTCATTCCCTATTCTATGGTCCATCACTTTTCTGTTTGATGATGTGCAGTTCGCCGCTTAGAGATACTTCTTTATGGCATTTTCTAGAGGGTCACGACCCACGGCGCCAACTATCTTCTCGACACGGGTACCGTTTTTGAATATTAGGAAGTGGGGTATGCTCATGATTCCATAGCGGCTTGCAATCTGAGGATTCTCGTCCACGTTGACTTTTCCGAACAGGGCTCTTTCTGCGTATGCTTGCGCAAGTTTCTCCATTACGGGAGTCATCATTTTGCAGGGCATGCACCAGTCAGCCCAGAAGTCAACCAGAACTGGTAGGTTAGTGTTTAGGAAGTTGTCAAAAGATGAGGAAGTCAATTTAACTACGCCTGCCTTAGCTTGGTCCAACATTTTCTTTATCTTTTCTTCTTTTATTTTTTCAAGCTCTTTATCTTCCATTGAGACGGTCACCTCCAAAAACGTAATTTTGTCTTTAGATTTTCAGTTGATGGGCGTCATTAAAACATTATGGTTTAAGGGAAGCTGAATAACCTATCTTCAGTTCTCATCTGCCCTTGGATATCAGAAAATGGTGACCTAAGAATTTTTTTGCTGCGCCTTTGTCCTATTAAGTCGGGATGTCCTTCTTTTCAAAGACCCATATGCTAATGATGATTATTACAATCGCCACGGCAGCCAATATAACGAAATCTCCTGCTTTAAACAGGTTGTCGAAGATGACCGATGAGTAGTCCCAGTAGTTAAAGATGCTGATGCTTTTCATCCATTCTAAACTCTTGGAGAAGTTGCCGAAAGTGTAGAGGAAGAACTCTGCAAAGACAAAGGCAAATGTTACGCCCATGCCAACCCTTGTTTTTTGGAAGAGGACAGCAGTGAGTATGCCAACCGCGGCTATGACCATGAGGAATGGTAGGCAGCCTATCAATGACAGGAACACCGTTTCGGCAGAGAATTCATTGATGGCGTTGATGTTTGCTATTCCGCCAGCAAGTCCTCCAATTGCCACCAAGGTTATGAATAAGGCGATGATGCTCATGGCACTAAACTTCTCTAACAGATAGCGCCTACGGGATATTGGTGTAGACAACATCACGTCCATTCGTTTATTCTCGAAATCGCTTGCAATTACAGATACAGACTGGTAGGCAATAAACAAGCCAGCGAGCATCCACCACCAGCCAAAAAATTCAAGGGTAATGAACCCTTTTACTTCAAGTATGCTGATGTTTCTTCCTCCGGTAAAGCCCGAGTAGGCAGGATTCTGGAACAGCTCTTGGAATGGATCTTCGCCTTTCTCTGTTGAGGCAATACCAATTAAAACGGGGTCAACTGTTTCGTCTGTTTCAGCCATCACTGCATAGTAACGTCTTTCCTCAAAATCTTTCTCAAATGTGATGCTGGTCTCTTCACCTGTGTATTTGATTTTTGCCGTTACCATGCTTGAGCGATTGTCCTCCAGCACCATGTAGATGGTCGCCGTCTCCAGCGGTTCCCACGACAAGATAATCATGCCGCCCTCATCCGTGGGAAGCTCCAGATTCACCTTGTTTGCTCCTTCCAATTCTTCAGTTAGCGAATCTCGGTATGCGGGAAAGATTAGGGGCATGGCTACGGCGACAATCGTGACAAGCAAAAAGAAGATGAGGACTCCTTTCAATCCGGTTCTGAGTTCCATGTATGTGATTCTGCCAATCATCGGGCGTCACCTCTTTCACGGTTTTCTTCTGTATAATATTTCAGAAACAGCTGCTCCAAACTGTATGTTCTCAGATTCATGTTCAGTATCTGGTGACGAGAAACCGCTTCGATGACGCCGTCGAGATTTTCATGGATAGTTAATGTAAGTTTGCCATTATCCACCTGTATCTCGCTTACGCCCTTAATTTGGAACTCGTCGACACTAACGGGGTCACTGAATTCAACTTCAAGCACCTTACCAGTTTTTTCCTGTAATGCCTGAATTTTTTCCACTACCTCCAGACGCCCTCTTCTGATGATCGCCACTCTGTCACAGACCTTCTCCACTTCTGCCAGATTATGAGATGCCATGAAGATGGTTTTACCCTGTTTCTGCTCTTCTCTTAGAACACGATAGAACTCCTGCTGCATGAGAGGGTCAAGCCCTGAAGTCGGCTCATCCATAATAATTAGGTCCTGATCCACCATCAATGCCTGGATGATGCCCACCTTCTGTTTGTTGCCTTTTGACAACTCGTTAGTTTTTCTATCAAGTTCGAGTTCGAGCCGTTCAGCTAACGATGTCATCTTTTTCGTTGAGGGGTAATTGCTTAACGAGAGCAGATATTTGAGGTAAGACTTTACTTTCACTGAGGGGATTAGGCCGAAATCTCCGGGTAGATACCCTGTTTTTTTCCGTATTGCGACGGCGTCTTTGTGGGAATCTAGTCCGAATATGGTTATTTTGCCCGCTGTTTTTGAGATTAGGGCTAGGCTACTGCGTATGGTGGTTGTTTTTCCTGATCCGTTTGGTCCAAGAAAACCCATTATTTCGCTCTTGTCTACAGAGAGATTCAGATTCTTGACGCCTATGTGCTCTCCGTACAGTTTTGTCAGGTTCTCTATGATGATTGCCTTTTCTGGATCCATGACAATCCCCATATCATTAATTTCATAATTGTGATAATTTCCAAATATTTGGATAATTATCATAATTGTGGAAAGAAACATAACTCTTTCCATCATCAATTAACTCGTAAATCTTCTTGGCTTGCTAAGCATACTATTGTTCTAG
>SOJY01000092.1 GCA_004376385.1 Candidatus Bathyarchaeum sp. | reverse complement strand
ACAAAGCATTTACACCTTTTGGGGCGTGCAGATTGTGTACTGTTCAGATAACGCGAAATGGAAGGGAAAGATTGGTTACGTCGTGCAATTATCCAATAGAAGACAGTATTAAAGTCCAAACGAGCTCAGAAAGAGTTCTAAAGGGCAGAAGAATGATAATAGAACTGCTATTGTCAAGATGTCCTGATGTTGAGGTAATCAAAGATCTTGCAAAGAAAATGGGTGTTGGAAAGGTGAGATTCGAGGCAAAGAATGAAGATTGTATTCTTTGTGGCCTGTGCGTGAGAGCCTGTGAAGAAGCAATTGGGTCAAGTGCGATCAGTTTCGTCAATAGAGGGATCAACCGGGAGATCTCAACTCCATTCTATGCAATATCCGAGGATTGCATTGGATGCGGAGCATGCCAGTTTGTTTGTCCAACAGGCGCAATAAAACTGGAGAAATTCACCAATAAAGAAATAAGGCCTCTCACCTCTGACTTCAATATGGGCCTGTCGGGACGCGGAAACGTTTACCTCACTTTTCCGCAAGCTGTTCCGAACGTTCCGGTTATGGATTCATCAAACTGCATTTATCACTTAAGGGGCACCTGTAAGACATGCGAGAAATATTGCGAGCCAAACGCAATTGATTTTGATCAGAAAGAGGAGACCCTCGAGCTCAATGTTGGAGCGATAATAGTAGCTACAGGCTTTGATCTATATGATGCATCTCAAAAGCCTGAGTATGGATATGGGAAATATAAAGAGGTGATAACCGGGCTTGAATTTGAGAGATTAGTATCTGCTTCAGGCCCAACCGAAGGGAAGATTTCGATAGACGGTAAGGAACCCAAGAAAGTCGTGTTCATACAATGTGTTGGTTCGAGAGAAAAGGAAGGGGACCATGAGTACTGTTCGAGAGTATGTTGCATGTACACAGCAAAGCATGCTCATTTAGTAAAAGAGAAAATCAAAGATGCTGAGATAAACATCTTCTATACTGATGTAAGATCTTATGGAAAAGGATACGAAGAGTTCATTAACAGAATAAAAGATGAAGGTGCTATATACAGAAGAAGAGAATTGGACGATCCTATTGAGGTTACTAAAAACGGGGATGGACTTGTGGTCAAAGCAAAGGGCCATCCTGATTTAGAAGCTGATCTTGTTGTTCTTGCCCCGGCAATAATTCCACGAAAGGATGCTTTGGATGTGGCAAGGAAAGTGAGTATATCTCAGAGTCCAGACGGATTCTATTCAGAAGCGCATCCAAAACTGAGACCTGTGGAAACCTTGACTGATGGAGTGCTCCTAGCGGGGTGCTGTCAAGGACCTAAAGACATTCCTGATAGTGTGGCACAGGCAAGTGGTGCTGCATCGAGGGCTATGGCAATATTATCAAAGAACAAGGTGAAGATGGAAGCAATAACTGCAGAAGTCGATGAAGATGCCTGCAGAGGCTGCGGTATATGTATTGAGGTATGTCCATATGGGGCAATAGAGTTAAAAGAAATAGAGAAATTTGGACATATTGTGACTGTCGCTCTGGTGAATGAAGTACTCTGCAAAGGATGTGGAGCTTGTTCTGGGACCTGTCTGTCTCAAGCTATCCAACAAAAGGGGTTCACAGATCAGCAATTATTGTCAGCAATCAGCGGAGTCATCCGAGCTGGGTGAAGTTTGTGTTACACAAGGGTGAGAACGATGAGTGAATTTGAGCCCAATATAGTCGCTTTCCTATGTAATTGGTGTTCCTATGCAGGTGCTGACTTGGCAGGAACGAGCAGGATTGAATATCCCCCGAATGTGAAAGCGATTAGGGTTATGTGTTCCGGAAGAATTAACCCGATGTTTATTGTCAACGCACTCCAAGAAGGTGCAGATGGGGTTCTGATTGGTGGTTGTCATCCTGGTGATTGCCATTATTCTCAGGGGAACTATTACGCCAGAAGAAAATTTCAGATAATGAGGAAGATATTGGAATATCTTGGAGTCAATCCGGCAAGAGTAAGGATGAGTTGGGTCTCTGCTTCAGAGGGACAGAAGTTTGCGGATGTAATTAGCGAAGTCATTGGAGATGTCAAGAAAATTGGACCAGCAAAGAACATAAACAGGACATAATAAATGGCCGATCTGGCTAAGATGAGAAATGAGATAAAGAAGATAGCACAAAGGGACGATGTGAAATATGTTATAGGGTATGAAAAGGGAACTTATGGATGGAGAGTTTCACCCTCTTTTGCGAGGACTCCTGAAGAGGTAGATAAGTTCATTTTTTCGCCTCTATGCGTCAATAATCTTGCAGTATACCTTGTCTTAGAAGAAAAGCTCCCTCTGCCAAAGGACGTAGAGAAAGAAAAGAAAAAAATCGGAATAGTTGTTAAGGGGTGCGACTCAAGATCAGTGGTTCAGCTGATTCAGGAAAAGGCAATTTCGAGAGATGATGTCGTAATACTGGGTGTACCTTGCAGTGGAGTAGTGGAGCCAAAAAAGATGAAAGAGATGTTTGGAAAAGAAATCGGCACTGTTGCTATAGAAGACAAAGGGGAGAAGTATGTAATTGTTATAGACGGCAAGAAAAGAGAAGTCTTGAAAGAAGAACTTGTTTCTGAAAATTGCAAAACGTGTCAATATCAAAATCCGGTAATCTCGGACATCCTCATTGGCGATGAAATCAAAGAAAAAAGGGAGGAGAACTACTCAAAAGTAAAGGAGCTTGAAGAAAAGTCCACGCAGGAAAGATGGGATTATTGGAAGGAAAAGTTTGAAAAGTGTATCCGATGTTACGCATGCAGAAACTGCTGTCCCGTATGTAATTGCAAGGAATGCATGGCCGAAAAAACAACTCCTGTATGGATCAGACGCTCGGTTAACCTATCAGAGAATGCAGGTTTTCACATTATGAGAAGTCTTCATACCGCAGGAAGATGCATCGGATGTGGAAGTTGCGAGAGAGTCTGCCCTATGGATATCCCCTTGAGTAAACTTTACAAAAAAGTAGAAAAGGATGTGATTGAGTTATTCGACTACAGGGCAGGACTAGATGAGGAGGAAAAACCTCTTTTGTCTGTGTATAGCGTTGATGATTCAAATGAATATATACTGTAGAGGTGTTTCCAGAATATGCGGCTAATGTTTTCATATTTTGAACATAGGTGAGTGTTATGGGTGGTTATGTCTTGAGAAAGGACAAAATTGGAGAACTTGTTCAAATACTTTCCCGCAATACTTTATATGTTCCGGTTAAGCGAGACGGCATTACCACTTTTGAAAAAGTAGAAAAAGTAGACGACATAGAATTCGACTATCAAAACTCAGATGTTCCGCCCAAGAACGTGCTCTTCCCTCAAACTGAGACTGTTTTTAAGTATACCTTGGGAAAAGATCAAAACATAGAAGTGCCAAAAGAAAACGGCAAGAATATTATTCTGGGTATTAGACCTTGTG
>SOJY01000242.1 GCA_004376385.1 Candidatus Bathyarchaeum sp. | reverse complement strand
TGAATTACCTTCGCCTGCACTGAGCATGGCGTGAGCCATAAAACAGTGTTCTGTTTTTGAGATGTATGCATGTCCAGAAATTCGTTCAATCAAAGTGATGGCGCTCACTGGACAGACAACGGCGCAAACACCACAGCCCTCGCAGGATATGGAGTCAATTTTAATGTCTTCTGTTATGGCGTCGAATCTGCATTTTTCTCGGCATTGACCGCATTTTGTGCATTTTTCTTCATCAATGACCGCTAGTTTTGCACCCTTGAATTCTTGTGTTTTAACTACTTTGGGGTGAAGAAGCATATGAAGATCTGGTGCATCCACATCACAGTCAGCTACAACAGTGTTCTTTGCTAAGACTGCGAATGAAGCAGTTATTGTTGTTTTACCCGTGCCGCCTTTACCGCTCAAAACCGTTAATTGCTTCATTTATCAGCAAGCTTCCTAACTTCTCTGAAAAGTTTCTGAAATTTTGGTTTCCATTCCGGCATTTCCAAACTGAAGGGAACGCCTTTCGAGTAGAGCTCTGCTATTTTTCTTCGGTGGGGAATCTCCAGCAGTATGGGAATGTTCTTTTCTTCGCAGTACTCATAGACTTTTTTGTCACCTATACCTGCACGGTTAACAACAACGCCGAAGGGAATCTCCATATCCTTCAAAACTTGAACCATTATTTTCAAGTCATGTAGACCAAAAGGAGTAGGCTCAGTTACAAGAACGCAAAAATCACTTCTCTTCACACTCACTATCGCGGGACAAGAGGTTCCCGGAGGAGAATCAAGAATCACCGTCTTATCGCTTTTGATTTGTTTTTTAACTTCACTTATCACGGGAACAGCCATGGGCTCACCTACATTAAGCTCGCCATAAACAACCTCTAAATCGCCAGCTGAACCACATTTTAAAGCACCAATTCTGTGCTGTTCTTCGCTGATAGCTTTTCTAGGACAAACAATGACGCAGCCGCCGCAACTGCTGCAGAGCTCCCGAAAAACCAAAACTTTTTCTGGGCTGACAAAAATGGCGTTGTATTGGCAGAATTCACCGCATTTTCCACAGTGATCGCATAGTTCTTCATTAACCTGTGGAGTTGAGACGTAGACCGTTTTCTCTTCATTTATGTTAAGGTGCAAAAGTAAGTGTACATTAGGTTCCTCTACATCACAATCTAAGAGTTGAACATCTTTAAGAGACAGTGCCATGTTTACAGCAACCGTTGTCTTTCCGGTTCCTCCCTTCCCACTGGCGATTGCTACAATCATTTGTATAGCCTCTTTAGAGAAACGTCCATGTTAGCACCATTCCACAATTAGGATGGTTTTGTGTTTAGGCAGCAAGGCAATCACAAGCTATTTTGCAGTTACCATGGTCTTCTTTGGCAGTTTTTCATACGTTGTGATTGCTTTTTGCAGTGTTATGACAGCAAGCTTCGGACAATGGAGTTTTGCTTCGGGTAGCCCTCCCAATTCGTGTAAGATATCTTGTTCAGTTATTTTCTTTGCTTCTTCCAGCGTTTTACCTTTAGCAATTCTGGTGATTGCAGAGCCAGATGAAGCTGCCGCTGGACAACCTAGGTATTGAAATTTGGCGTCTTCTATGACAGTGTCATTGCTGATTTTTAAACAGAGTTTCATGGTGTCTCCACAAGGACCCGTGTAGGCTAAACTAACATCTGGGTTCTCTATCACGCCGACGTTAACTTTTTCCATATAGAGTTCGATAGCCTTGGCTGAATAACCAGCATCTTTCAACAGTTTAAACTCATCGTTCGTCAACTTTGACACGTTTATTCCTCCAAGGAATGATCTAATTGCTTCAGATTCGTCTATCGGTGTTGTGCGTGGTGGCAACCTTCAGTCAACTCTTCAAGCTCGTCATTGCTGTACGCGGATACTACATCTCTGACTGTATTTGCGTTTGCTTGTAGCACAGCAACGTTGGCACCTTGAAAGATGTTTAGTGCGCGAGGGCCCATTCCATATGTGATGAGGGCGTCGGGTTTGAACTGTAAGATTCTGTCAGGTGGGCGTCCAGTGCCACCAAAATGTTCACTTGTGTTAGGCACAGTTTTCTGGCTTACAACACTTCTGTTTTTGTCTAGTTCAATGACGATGAAGTATGGTGCTCTTCCAAAATGCTCTGATAACTGAGCATCCAAACCAGTTTTATCCACTACTGGGACGACTATTCTCACCATTTCGCCACCTCCTTTCTATTTTTTTGGTCAAAGGAAAAACTTCTTATTATTGTCCTCTTCTCCGACCGTGTCCTCTACCAGCTCCCATCCCGAAATGTCCTCTCACAGTAGGCTCTCTAGTCTCGGAAAGAAGGCCTTTCTTGTATTTTTCGATGACCTCCCTCACTTTTCCGGAAGCGCCTGTAATAACGGTAATTCCTGCCGCAGAAAGAGCACGAAACGCGTTGGGTCCAACATTGCCGGTTATCAAGACTTGAACTTGTTTACCTGCGATGGTTTGTGCTGCTTGGATTCCTGCTCCGCTTCCTGATGTTGCCGCTAAGTTGGGAACGGCTTCGAACTGCATGGACTCGGAGTCCACTAATACAAAGTAAGTGCATCTTCCAAATCGTGGATCCACCAGAGCTTCCATGTTATTTCCTGAAGATGATACTCCAATTTTCACTTATTCACCCCCTTCCCAGTGGTTTCCAGTATAGCCATTGTTTCCAGCTTCTTTCTCTGTTTCAGAAATCCTTCAACTTTCTTGACGATTTCCTTGAAAGCTTTTGACGCTGGAGAGTGTGGATGTTCTATTGTGAAAGGTGATCCTTTATCTGAGTCGCTGCAGATTTGCGGGTCGATGGGAATCTTGCCGAGAAAAGGAATCACTAGGTCTTCTGCTATTTTCTTTCCTCCGCCAGCTCCGAAAATATCTACGTGTTCACCGCACTTTGGACAGATGAAACCGCTCATATTCTCTATAATACCGATTACTGGAACGTTTAACCTCCTGGCGAAGGTGACTGCCTTCTTCACAACGATCTGAGAAACCTCCGATGGAATTGTCACAATAACTACACCATCCATATCTGGTAGAAGTTGCATTACACTTAGGGGTTCATCCCCTGTGCCTGGAGGAAGGTCAATGAAGAGAAAATCAAGTTCTCCCCACGTTATGTCTGAGAGAAACTGTTGGATAGCCTTCATCTTCAAGGGTCCTCGCCAGATGACGGGTACCTCATCGCTAGCGAGAAGAAAATCCATAGAAACAACTCTCATTCCTAAGGGACCTGTCGCAGGAAAGACGCCTAGGGGACCAGCTTGAAGCTTTTGACCTTTTATCCCCAAGATTTTGGGTATGCAGGGCCCCGTGATGTCTGCATCTAAGACCCCTACGCTGTTTACGTAGCCATGGGTTGCGAAAGCCATCGCCAAGTTCACCGTCACAGTGCTTTTGCCTACACCTCCTTTACCGCTGATTACAGCGATTTTGTGCTTGATCT
>SOJY01000211.1 GCA_004376385.1 Candidatus Bathyarchaeum sp. | reverse complement strand
CAACACTGTATGGCAAAACGAAACTGAAGATACCTGCAGGAACCCAGACTGGAACACTCTTCAAGTTACGAAATAAGGGAGTGCCTCATGTTCGCGGATTTGGAAAAGGAAACCAGTTTGTCGAAGTCACAGCAGAAACACCAACAAAGCTGTCACGAAAACAAAAGAAACTCTTCGCGGAGCTGGAAGAGGAATTCAAGGATTAGGTTCTGCATGTTTTTTGGTTGGCTAAAGATTAAAATCTTAAGACAATATGATAAGCTGTTAATGAAGTATTGAAGGTTTTAGAGTTGGACAAATCGGAGCTTGAGGCTGAGAAGAGCCAAGAAGTTGTAATGCCTATCGGCGCTTCTCTGAAAGAAACTGAGGTCACTGTCTCTTCACCGGAGGGAATAGAAGAATTTTCTTTACGAGGCTACGGCGTCCCTGAAGATGACAAGCTGCGCCTCACTTTCTATGAATCCCTGTTTCTTCTCAGCAAAGGAGCCATAGAAGTCGAGGACAAAGAAACAGGAGAAAAACTGGTTTTTCAGGAACTACTCAAACGTTTTCGGCTAGTTGACAAAGACGCTTGGGTCAGATACCTTATTTACCGTGACCTGAGGAGCCGCGGATACGTTGCTCGGGAAGGCTTCGGGTTGGGAATAGATTTTAGGCTCTACGAGCGCGGAGATTACGGCAGAGAAACTGCCAAGCACCTCATTTTTGGGATACAGGAGGGGCAGCCTGTCTCGGTGGAGAAGCTGGCGAGAACTCAGCGGTATGTTCAGAACTTGAAGAAGAACTTGATTCTTGCGGTTATTAACCGTAGAGGCGAAATTGTTTACTATTCGCTTTCAGAACTTAACCTAAAATAGAATGTTGGTGATGTGAAGTGTTCAGGACTGTTCGCGGAATGCGAGACCTGTTACCCAAAGACGCAGAGATGATGCGGCATGTCGAACAGGTTTCCAGAGAAGTTTCTAAGCTCTACGGCTACGATGAGATAATTACTCCAATTTTGGAGTCATATGAGCTTTTGGCGGCTAAGACCAGCGAGGAAATCCGTGAACGAATGTACACCTTCAAGGACTTGGGGGACCGAAAGGTGGCTTTGCGTCCAGAATTCACAGCATCTATTGCCCGTTTGGTGGCTAACAAACTGAAAAACGAGCCAAAGCCCATGCGGCTCTTTAGTGTAGGAAGCCTATACCGCTACGATGAGCCACAGTATGGGCGATTCCGAGAGTTTTGGCAATCAAACTATGAGCTTTTCGGCTCCGCCAGACCCGAAGCAGACGCAGAAATCCTCACACTCACCAACAACCTCCTCAAGAAGCTAGGACTCAAGAATTACCGCTTCAAGATCGGGCACACAGGAATCCTCAGGGGAATACTGACTCAGGAGAGACTGAATGACGAAAAACAGAACAGCGTCAGACAGTTGCTGGACAAGAAACTTTGGACAGAAGCTCTTGCAGTTGCCCGTGAAGCAGGCGTTTCACAAAAGTGTCTAACAACTCTGGAGAGCCTCTTAGAAACAAAAGGTGAAAACGCCTTTCAGGTCCTAGCACAACTTAGAGACAACGTTCAGGACTACGAGACTACTCTTGCTGCCGTAGACAACCTGTGGACAATACTTGAGTTGATAAAAGACAGCAAAGAACAACTAGAGGTATTAGTGGAAGCGGGATTCGCTAGGGGCCTAGAATACTATACTGGAATGATTTTTGAGTCATATGTTCCGGGACTCAACATTGCCTTGGGCGGCGGAGGACGCTACGACAAGCTGATTCAACTCTTTGGAGGAGAACCAATTCCTGCAGTGGGCGTTGCCCAAGGGATTGACCGCATCGTTTTGGCTCTAACAAAACAAGAGGTTTCTCCAAAAAACGCAAAGGAGAGAAGTGTTGTTGTCATCTCAGTAAAGGACGAGTCTATGGCAAAGGCGCTAGAGCTGTCCGCAATGCTTAGGAACAAGGGGTTGCCTGTGGAAGTCGCTGTTATGGGACGTTCCATCTCAAGGGCTTTGGCAGATGCTGACAGAAGGGGCGCCGCGTACGCTGTGATTGTTGGTCCCAAGGAACTTAAGGAAGAGAAAGTGGTTCTGCGGGAAATGAAAAAGAGCACCCAGCGAACTGTTCCAATCAGCAGTCTCACTGAGGAGATATTGGCAGGCTCGACGTAACTTGGTCTTGCTTGTTGTTGCTTCTTTTGTGAATAGTTCTGCCCAGCTTGAGGACGCCTAAGGTTGCTAATGTGAACCATCCAAGGATTCCAAGAATAACGCTGATAATGAGTACTGCATTGGCAAAGGGCACTACAGCAGGATAAATTTCTGAAAAGAGAATGTAAGTGGCTGTATAAGCATTAAAGAACCAATGCATGATTATGGATGCATGAGCGCCATAGACTAGGTAGCTTAAGCCTATAACTAGACCTACAAACCCGGCAGAGGTGACCTTTCCAATCTCCCAGCTGTTTCCTGGGTCAAAGTGAGCCAAACCGAAAACTATTGAAGTAAAAATGAGCAGGCCCCACTCGCCTAAGCTGATTCCGATCCTGATTCCATGTTCGTTCACGGTTTTCGCGCCAACCATTCTTTTGGCTTTGTCTGGCAACAAAATTGCCGTAAAGAACAGTTTCACTTTTTGTTTCAAAGAAAACGTCACTGCATTCTTTTTCGTTATGAATAAGTATATGACGAGAAACGCTCCGATTGGAATCAATCGGAAACCCACTTCTTCAACCACAGCAGCGTATGACAGCTCGAAAAACTCTAAGAATGGGTCGCTCGTTAGAGGGGATGTTCCTGTTGGGATTCCGCCTGCTTCTTGAATGCTTTGGATCGCAATAACAGCGATTAACGTCATGCTGTTTATGATGGGCATGGCGAATAGGCAGCTGCTGAAAAGTTTTCTTGTAGGTTGAATAATACTTTCTTTGATTGTTTTGTGGAAGTTTTCTCTGTGTTTCCAAGCTGCAACAAAGCTTAATGTGAAGATGCTCCAAATCCCAAAGAAGATTACGTTTAAGTCAAGTCCTATGGGGATGTTTGCTGTTATGTTGAAGATCCATATGGGCAGAGATGACCAATGAAGTGTGCCGGTGGTTAATCCTTCAGGTGTGAAATAGAACAATGTTGGTCCTAATACGATTGCGAGGAGGTATAAGAAAACCGTGAAAATCACTGTGATTATGATAAACATTTTTGCAAACAGTTTCAGTGCGTCTGGCATCATTTGCGGTTGCTCCACGCGTATATTATCGTGTCTAGATGTAAAAATGAATGCTTGAAGGAAATTTAAGTTTCTTGATGCCTGTCTTGACCTTAAAAGTCTAGTTACTTAGGGCGGTTTCCTGTTCAAGGCGTTGAATTTCTTTAATGAATTCAAGTAATGGTGGTTGAAGTCTAACTTTTTTGGTGTTTTCGTTTAGTTGGACGAAGTTGTATTCCCCTAGGAAGCTGACAACCGTTTCTGCTTTAACTTTTGGTAGTGCAGCTTTTTCTGCGATTTCTTTCAAGTCATGCCATTCCCCGTCTTTGAGTAACCACAGAATCTCGTCGATAGTTGACATTTGTCGCCCTCTGAGAATGTGATGTTGTTGTTATATTGCATAAATGTGTTGTGAATCTTCTTTTCATATATTTCCTTTACATATTCTAGAACATTAATGTGTATTTTCTAGAGTTTAATTATAGAAGATAATTACAGAAAACTGGTAGGGAATTTCTTTCCTTATGAGTTTATATTACTAGAAAAAAACTCGATATATCATCCAAGCGCCTCAGGAGGATCAAAAAGGACTCCTTGATCCAGACAACATCTCTTGTTTGTTTGGCGAAGAATCCGGAGAAATAACCTACGCGGGTGCATAGAGGGACAAAAATGGAAACTACTGAAGTAAAACAATTCGTTGACGAGTTAAGAACCGAATGGAAGAGCCTGTGGCAAAATAGAATAGACGACAAGGTGAGAGCAGAAGGGATAGCCAAACAAGACTATTCGAAACTGTTTGTCGAGCAAGGAACAGTGATTATGGCAACAAGAGACTACAAGCCTCTAGAATTCTTCGAAATATTGCAAGATCACCTTGGATGTGACGCAGGAAAAGCAGGTGCCCCAAACTCAACAGTAGGCGGATGGGGCAAATTCGTCCGAAACAACATACGCAAACAGAAAAACCCAACCAGAAGATTTGCACCACCTAAACCAACACCAAAAAAGGGTCAACAACAAAAGAAATGCGGAAGAGGCTGGCTACACGCTAAACTACTATAAACCACTCTTCAATTTAACCAACTTTTCCAACACCCATTCTTTCCAGCAGAACTAAACGTCACTCACTGCACACAAACAACAATTCTCAATAAACAAAAACTAATTCTCACCAAAAGCCGCCCCAGAGCAACTGCACAATCTAAAAAAACCAGTTGTGGATGGCGGGCGGGACGGGATTCGAACCCGTGACCCCGAGCTCTCTCCCTTTTCCCTGTTAGGAGGCTTGCACCGACATTTCATGTCGTTCGTGCCCTATCCTGGCTAGGCTTCGGTAGAAAGCTGAATGAACTTTCTATACCCGCCCAGGTTTTTTCCCGCCAAAATATGTCTATTATGTTGACTGTTATAACCCTAACGCCAAAAGAAGAACATCACAGATAGTCATCACACTATATTACGGCTCCAAAAAACAGGGCAACCCCGCTCATATGGTGGCGTCAGTTGCTGGCTGCTATGTCAGTATCTGTTGGTCAGGTAACATTTATGTCGAAGGTGCGTTGTGAATATTGAGGTGGCGGGGGTACCCGAGCCAGGTCTAATTAGCGGGTCAAACAGATCCCCTAGGAAAAGGGGGAGGACTTAAGATCCTCTGGCGCAGGCCTCCACGGGTTCGAATCCCGTCCCCCGCACCAGTGAATTTTTTGGAAACTGGCGAAATCATATTAGGAGACTAATAATACTTCATTGTTGAAAAATAGCTTTTTTCTGAAAAACATAGCACAACCATCCAGCAGTTGCCTCTTGGAAAGTATTATATATGCAGGCATGGGATAAACAGAAGATGCGTTGTTCCGGAGTTTTATTCCATTGCATTATCTGCTAATTTTTCTGGTCCTTGTCCTGGGCGTATTCCTAACCATTCTCTTTTTGCCGTCTCTGCTAGAACTTAGAAAACCCAAAGATGCTGGACCACGCAAAATGCCCGAAACATCTACAGAAGACGAAAAAACTTAACCACCAACACAATCGCTCATCCATTCTGTTTTTGTCTGATAAAGAAGATGTTGTGGCGCCGTCGGAAGGACTCGAACCTTCGACCCACGCATTAACAGTGCGTTGCTCTACCGAACTGAGCTACGGCGGCTCAATCACCAACTTGAGTGGTGCTGCTATTCTGAGAATTTGTGGCGCTATTTAAGTTTAATCGACCAAAACACAACATACCCCTCTCCCCACACCTAATAACGGAGAATTGCGGCATAGAATAGAATAAATTCCACCCCGAAAAACAGTGATAAGAGCATAGATGAAAGTCGAAGTCAAGTTTTTCACTTCACTGCGAGAAATAACAGGCAAGAAAGTGGACGAAATCCAGCTGCAAAACACAGTCACCGTCGATGAACTACTGACTCTGCTCTCTGAAAAATACGGCAAAAACTTCAGAGAATACATCTACAACAAGAAAGGAGACGTGCAAGGATTCCTCTCATTTCTCGTAAACGGCAAAAACATCAACATCATGCAAGGATTCGACACAAAACTACAAGAAAACGACGTTGTTGCGATTCTCCCTCCAGTAGGCGGAGGCTAACTAGATACTATCTCTGCTTCAAGATAAGTAGAGAAAGCCTGAACAACCCGAACCTGAATTAACCGCCCCAACAAAGACTCGCATGTCTTAACCACAACAGGCTTGTAAGCAAAGTTACGGCCCATCCAAGACTCACCTTTACCCCGTTCATCAAACAAGACTGATCCCTCCCAACCCATCCACATCCTGTTCTTCTCAAAAGAAATCCGTCTAGACAACTCCGCAACCTCCCTACTTCTCCGGTTTAACTCCCTTGGAGGAACAGGAGACAGCTTCTCTGCGGGAGTACGAGGTCTTGAAAAAAACTTCGACACATTAACAATGTCAGGCTGCACCTCATCTACGAGCCTCTTTGTGTTCTCAAAAGCCTCTTCACTCTCCCCAGGGAAACCGCAAATAACATCCGTCGAAAGCGTTAACTGTGGAATCTCCTCCCTGAAAACCTGAACAACCCGCTTAAACTCATCTACAGTGTAGTACCGGTTCATGAGCCTAAGAACGGTATCGTCCCCGCTTTGGACAGGCAAATGCAGAAACTTGAAAACCTTCCCATCCTTGTATGCCTCAACAAGCTCATCAAGCATACCCAACACATGATCAGGATTCATCATTCCCAACCGAACAAAAAAGTCGCCCTCAACCTCACAGACGCGACCCAACAAATCCGCCAAACTAGTCCCAATGTCCTTACCGTAACACGCCGTATCCTGAGAAGTCAACCAAAACTCCTTGACCCCAGAAACCAAATCCCGCCTCACCCGCCTAACAACATCATCAACAGGATTACTTCTCAGCCGCCCCCTAGCAAAATGAACACAACAATAAGAACACTCACCTAAACAACCATAATTGATTGGAATAACACTCACAACAGGATTCACAGGAACACGGGGAAGACACAGACCAGATTGCGAAACTTCCCCCAAAGAAACAACCTTCTCGCCAGCACCCACACGACCCAAAACATCAACAATTTTGGCGCCTGGCGCTGGACCCGTCACCCCATCAAACTCAACCTCACGCTCTAAACGCTCAAAATTTATCACAGGCAAACAACCAGTCACAATAAGCCGCTTGTCTTTTGACACCTTTCTCAAAAGGTCTACTATCCGGTTTTCTGTGGGAGACTTGACCGCACACGTATTGTAAAGCAAGATGTCCGCATCTTGAGGGGCCTCAACGAGCTCAAAGCCCGCCTCTGAAAGGCAACCCGCTATGACTTCTCCATCCGCAAGATTTGCTGAACAACCAAAACTCTTAACGTAAACCCGTTTAGACTTTTCAACCATCAATTTCAGCTCAATTGTTACAGCCACACGGTTACAGAAGGCGTAATATGAGTTATACGGTTTTAATCGTACGAGAGAAACATAAAGATTCTGCAGAGCAGCTTTTTTACATGAACGGCACACAGCAACAAACAAGGAAAAGCAAAAGCTTATAAAGAGTTACATGTTCATATTTGCATCATATTTTGTTCTTAACATTAAGACATATAAGACGCAAATAATCAGTGATTAGTTAATTGTCCCAACGGAGAGAATAAAAATGAGAATGATTACACTACACCTACCTGAGCCATACATTCAGGCACTAGACAGCCTAGTCGACGAAAAATACTATCCAAACAGAGCTGAGGCAATCCGCACAGCTGTTAGAGACCTCCTCAGCGTAGAGGCCTGGGGAAGAAGCAGAAATGGTTAGAACCATAGAAAAACTCATCAAAATCGAGCACCTAAAAGAAATTTCAGAAATGAAATTCGACACAATGGAAGTCTTTCCCACAACCCCCACACTAGACCTAATGGACATAGAACCCTGCACAGAACCAGGAATCACGGTTCATATCGACGTAGGTCTAGACCAGCTCGAAGAACAGGAAGAGTAAAACACTCCACTCCTATTCTCAAATTTTTCTTTTCAGACTTAACACAGTTCTTTCAAGCCTAGTTTTCCAAGGTATCCCGTTTCCCCTAGGAACAGTAGCTCCCTTTTTGATGGCGCAAACAATTTCGTCAACATCAGGATCAGATTCAACAACCGTGTAGGCTGACCCAATTTCAGGAGCATAATGTGAGTCGCTTCCGCCCGTCTGCGGAAGACCTAGACCCTCAGCAAATCTTTTGCTCAAATACGTCAAGACCGAGAAAGGAATAGAAGACGCATTCATCACCTCGATGGCATCGTAGGAACGTACCCGTCGGCTCGGCGGCGACTTATAGAACGCAGTAGGATGGGGCGCAACCGCGATTCCCCCAGCTTCATGAATTCTGTGGATTGTCTCTTCAATGCCTAGTTTTGCGGGTATCGGCGTGGTTACGTTAATGCCAAGAAGATGCCCGTCCAAGGTGGATACTTCGATTCCGGGAACAACAAGGATGTCGCGGGTTTTTAGTTTGAGGGCGCCTTTGACGGTGTTGTGGTCTGTAATGGCAACTCCATCTAACCCCCGCTTCTTGGCGAAGCCAACAACATCTTTGAGGGTTATAGAAGAATCGCAGGAATAGCAGGTGTGAACGTGAAAGTCGATTTTCAGGCCCAAAAGCTTCCCTTCATCTCACCCGTCTAGGTGTTAGACAACTTTTTCAGTTTAGCCCTCGCTTCCTCCAGTTTGGCTTGAAGTTCCTCTTCGGTGCCCTCTATTTTGCTGAACAGAGGCTTTGCCTTGTTTATCTTATGATCTGGAGGCAGTTCCTTTTCTGTTTCGTTCCACTTTTGTTCATGAACAGAGCCGGGTAGATTGAGGAGCGCCCAGAGCTTCTCTGTTGTGAATGGAATGAAGGGTTCCAGAATTATTGCCAATTGTTTTACGATTTGGGCAGCGACATAGAGTGTGTTTGCTGATTCTTGGCGGTCTGTTTTTATGGTTTTCCATGGCTCCTTCTCGTTGAAGTATCTGTTGCCGAGGTGGCTTAGGCTTATGGCGTAGCGTAGAGCCTCTTGCAGCTTGAACTGTTCTAGGCATTCTGATGTCTTGTTCACGATTTCTTTAGCTTCTTCGAGAATCGCTTTGTCTTTTTCATCTAGGCTGCTTGGTTGTGGCACTGCGCTACTGAATTGTTTGTTTATGAAGGTTAAGGTTCTGTGGACAAAGTTGCCGAGGGTATCGTTTAGGTCAGAGTTCACTTTTTCGACGAGGGTCGTCCAAGAAAAGTTTGTGTCTTTAACTTCAGGGCGTATAGACAGTAAAGAGTATCTCCAGTAGTCTGCTGGAAAGAGTTCTAGCGCCTCGTCTATCCAGATTCCTATTCTTCGGCTCTTGGAGAAGGCTTGACCATCAAACATCAGAAACTCTGTGGAGTGAACGGTCCAGGGCAGGTTATAGGGTTCGTGGGTAGCCAAAAGCAATGCAGGCAGAATCATGGTGTGGAAGGGGATGTTGTCTTTTCCAATGAAGTAGAGCGTCTTCGCTTCTTTGTCGAACCAGTATTCCTTCCACCGCTCTTCCTGCCCCAGCCTCTTGAAGTATTGGACAGTGGCTGAAATGTAGCCCAGAACGGCTTCAACCCAAACATAGATCGTCTTGTCCTCAGACCCCGGAAAAGGCGACGGAATCCCCCACTTGTTATCCCGAGTAACGGGTCTAGGCTTCAATCCGTCCTTCAGAATGTTCAAAGTGAAGTTCCGAGCATTATCGGGCAACTGCTCATTATTTTGGATATAGTCCCGAAGCTTTTCGCTTAACTTTGGCAAATCAAAATACCAATGCTTTCTAGTCTCAACAATTGGCGCAGAATTGCATATTGCACAGCGAGGCTCCAAAAGATTTGTGGGTTCAAGAAGTTTTCCACAGGCGTCACACTGGTCTCCCCGGGCACCGGTGTCTCCGCAGTGGGGACAAGTTCCCTCTACAAACCGGTCAGGCAGGAATCTGTCACACTTGGGACAGTAAAGCTGCTCGCTTTCTTGGGTGAAGATGTAGCCGTTCTCGTAGATTTTCAGCAAAAAGTTTCGCACAAACTCTTTGTGCACAGGGTTTTCTGTGCGGGTGTAGTTGCTGAAGGCTATTCCCCACCTTTGGAAGAGGTCAGACACTTGTGCATGGTTTCTGTCCGTGAGTTGCTTTGGCGGGATATTCAGGCGTACAGCTTCTATTTCGATGGGTGTCCCATGCTCATCTGAACCAGTCACGTACACAACATCGTGTCCCTTTAGCCGATAATAGCGGGCTACAACATCCGCCGAAAGAATAGAACTTACAATATTGCCTAAATGAGGCACATAATTGATGTAAGGCCACGCCGAGGTAACCAAAAACTTAGTGAACGCAACACACCTCCAACAGTTTTCTCAAACACAACAATTTCCTTACGAAGCTAATGTACTTAAAGACAACGGAAACAGAATTCTCAACATATGCGCATAATTGAATGGTATATTATGAAGTATATCTAGCATGTTGTTTCCATAAACCTATTCAACAAGACGAGACAAGCTATGAGCGGAAGGAAAGCACTAATGACCAAAGAGGAGACTGGACATGGAACAGACCGTTTGGTTGTCTTTGATGTTGAAGGGATTCTGATACCTAAGAATCGTTATCTCCTCTTTGAGATATCACGTAAAGTGGGATTTTTGGGCTTCATACGAATCCTTGCATTAGGATTACTCTACGAGGTTGGACTATTATCTCTTGAATCTGCTCTGAGAAGAATCTTTGCGATGTTCAAAGGACTCAAGGCAGAAGAGGTGTTAGGACTTCATAAGAGGATGCCTCTGATGCCCGGCACTGAGGAAGTTTTCAAAAGATTAAACAAGAACGGGTATAGGACAGCGCTCATTAGTTCAGGTCTTCCCACTCCAGTCGTAAAGGATTTCGCCAGCAGACTACAGGCTGACTACGCTTATGGTCTGGAACTGGAGATAGTGGATGAACGTTTGACGGGTGCCATAGGAGGCGACGTTCTCAAGTCTGGAGGCAAAGCTGTAGTTTTGCAGAGAATACTTGAAAAAGAAGACTTAACCCCTAAAGATTGCGTAATGGTTGCTGATGACCGAAACAACCTTTCCTTGTTTCCTCTATGCAAGTTGAGGATAGGCTACAATCCCGATTTTGTTCTAACCGCCAAATCCGACTTCGTGACAAAAGGCGCACTGACAGAAATTTTGCCGCCAATAACAGGAGAAAACCCACCAGTTTCTATTCATACTTTGTCAAGAAGTCGAGGTCTCAGAGAAACAATTCACATGAGCAGTTTTCTGTTAACCTTCGTCTGCATATACCTTCTTGGAAATGTCCTGTTATCTTCTTTGATACTTTTCGTAGCTGTGCTTTACACCCTATCTGAAGTCGCCAGAGTGCGCGGATTCAACATTCCCATCCTCTCGTCAATAACTTGGAGCGCAGCAAACAAAACGGAACTCTACGAATTCGCAACATCCCCCATCCATTTTGCCATAGGCATAGCAATTTCTCTCCTCATCTTCCCAGAGCCAATACGTTACGTAGCCATCACAACATTGACCCTAGGCGACGGCTGCGCTCACATATTCGGAATGAAGTTCGGAAGAACCCGCCTCCCATTCAACAAAGGAAAGAATCTGGAAGGAACAATCTTCGGTTTCCTGTTCGCCTTCTTGGGCGCCATGATTTTCGTCGACCCAGTGAGAGCTTTGATTGCCGCCGCCGTTGGAATGCTAGTGGAAGGACTCCCCAGTCCCATAAACGATAACCTAACCATGCCCCTAGCATCTGGACTAATACTCACCCTGATTTCGTAAGGCAGACGGGTTATTACGAAGCCACATGCCATTTGCCCGTAACCCGACCATTTTGAACATACTCATCAAACTGAAAAACCAAAACAGAAGCGACTACACAATCCAAACCACCAGCAAAGCACTAACCACACTCAGCAGATACGCAGACCTAAACAAACCCGAACAAGTCAAAGCATTCATAGCAAACAAACAATCTGGCAACGGATACAAAAGAAACCTAAGCCTAGCATACAACAAATTTTGCGATTACTACAAAATAGAATGGGAAATGCCAACCTACAAACAAGAAACAAAACTCAGAAGAATCCCAACAACAGAAAACGTAAACATGCTAATAGCAAAAGCTCGAAAACCACTATCAGTTAAACTAACACTCAGCAAAGAAACAGGACTAAGACCAATCGAACTATGCAACCTAAAAGTAAAAGACGTAGACCTAGACCACAAAACTATCTACCCAACAACCGCCAAAAACGGTTCAGCAAGAGCACTAAAAATAAGCAACAGCCTTCAAACGATGATAACAAACCACATCAACACAAAAAAGCTAAACCCAAACGACAAGCTATTCACATGCACACCACAAAACTACGGAAAAAATTACAGACAAATGAGAAACTATCTAGCCGAAAAATTAGTAAACCCAACACTAAAAACGATAAGCCTCTATGACTTCCGACACTATTTTGCAACAAAACTATACGCCAAAACAAGAGACATCCTATACGTCAGACAACAAATGGGACACAAAAAAATAGAAACCACACTAAAATATGTTCAGCTACTAAACTTAGAAGAAGACGATGAATGGACGTGCAAAATAGCGACAACCACCAAAGAAATAGCAGAACTAGTAGAACACGGATTCATATACGTCACAGAATTGAACGGAGACAAAATCTTCAAAAAGAGAAAATAACCATTCTCTCCTTTTTTTATATCAATCGATACTGTTAACTGATTCATGATAGAAAAATAAAGATTTTGACCTGAATTTTGTGTTTGAGTGTAGTGACCGATGCTTACATAACATTAAAATAG
>SOJY01000243.1 GCA_004376385.1 Candidatus Bathyarchaeum sp. | reverse complement strand
AATGAATTTTGGCTTTTAAGTATAGACTATGATTTACACAAGCAACTAAGAAAACCCATTGCTAAATCGCTTTTGTCTCTTTTGCAAATAGGTTTTTATGCTTCAGGTGGCACTTATACTAAAAGATATGATGAGTTGTGCCAATTTCTCGGTATCAAAATTCATAAAAAATATTCTTACATTAAGCGACAACTTGAACCTTCATTTAAGGAACTGCGCGAAAATGGCTTTTTGGCTAATTGGGATTATGAAAAGAATGAACTTCATAAAACTTATAATATTATATGGCAAGCTGGAGAGAGGTTTTATGAAGCACAGGATATTCTACGAGAGAGAGAAATGAAACTAACTGTGCCAGCCACCAAAAAGCCGAAGAGAATAAGCAGACCAAAGCAACAGTCAGATAAAAGCCGACAGACAAAACCTAAAGCGGAAGTTTTGTCTGAACAAGAAGTTTTGTTTGAACAAGCGACAGAGCCCCAAAAAGAGCCATCAACCACCTCTAAACCACTCACACAAGAGCAGTGCGCTCTAACAAGCATTGATGTAATGTAGGTTATCTACTATGACAGTCTATTGTCATAAGTCTTACCTTAACTGCGTTGCTGGAAACGGTAAGGTGGGAAGCAAAGGGAAAAGGCGCATACCTGAGAGCGAAGTGGAGACTCAAAATTGGTACGTCAGACTATGATGGAATGACCAATGGAAACGTAAACGACTGATAAACCTCGTGATGTGAAAGCAGGTTAATCCACAAGTCCCAGCCTGTAGCTAATAAAGCAAAGCATCCGGGCTTCAATCTTGTTTTTATTGTAGTCAATAGACCACAAGGATGTCGGGGGACAGGTCGGGTCTAACCCATCAACTAAGTGCATCATTGGGAAGTTAGAGAATACCTAAACACTCGTCGAAGTTGGTGGATTACTTGTTGATTTTATAATAAGTAACCGCCTCCTTTAACAAGCAATCCCGCAAGGGAACGCCCGTGAGTGAAAGGTAGAGGACATTAGATAGGCAACAGAGTAACGTTGCCGAGTATAATGGACTTTCAACTTTAGAAAGTTATCTTTAGAGTATCTAACCAATAAGGAGTGAAAATTATGGCTAATACAGCATATCAACCTATTGGAACAGACATATTTAACGCAACCAATATCAAGGCTTGCGAGAAATATGTCAGTTCGATACAGAGAAAACTCGACAAAGCGGTTGCAGACAACAACAAGTCCAACATTCGCTGGTATACACATTTATTATCTCATAAATCAAGAGCAGTTAAAATACTTGCTGTATACAGAGTAACATCCCTAAATCAAGGTAAGTATACAGCAGGCACGGACGGAGTTAAACTGGTAAAAGGTAGGTCAAGAGAGAATGAAGAATTAAGAGTGGTATTTCTTAAGGAGATAAACATTAAGAAAAAGCCATCACCCATAAAAAGGGTATTCATTCCCAAATCCAATGGAAAATTGAGACCATTAGGCATACCGACTATAGCAGACAGAATAAATCAAGATATTCTCAGAACGGCAATTGAACCAATAACAGAGTATCACGCAAGTGATAACAGCTATGGATTCAGACCAAAGAGAAACTGCCAAGATGCCACAGAACACTTGTTTAATAAATTGAGTAAGAAGGGCTCAAAACAATGGGTAATTGAAGGTGATATTCGAGGATGTTTTGATAATATCTCCCACGAACACATAGTGAATACGCTGAAATCATGGGATGTAAAAAGAAATATCATCAACATCATCGAAAGAATGTTAAAGGCTGAAATCTTGCTCAAAGATACAACACAGGAGACGGACATGGGTACACCACAAGGCGGTATCCTATCTCCAATGTTGGCGAACGTGGCTCTAACAGCCCTTGATGATTACTGCCAAAAGCATTTTGGAATACCTACAAATCGTAACAAGAAGCAAGGTGGAAACTACATCCAAAATCCTCTGGTAAGATACGCAGACGACTTCGTAATAGTCTGCAAATCGAAGGTGGAAGCAGAGTTCATCAAGGAAAAAATAGCAACATTCCTCTATGAAAAAATCGGTCTGGAATTGTCAGATGAGAAAACCAGAATAACTCACATATCGGACGGATTTGACTTCTTAGGGTTTAACATCAGAAAACACGGTCAGAAAAGCCCTAAAAGCAAATATCATGAAATAGGCATACTCTTGATAGAGCCCCAAAAAGAGAAGGTTGTGAAATTAACGAGGAAAATCAAGGAAATACTGGATAATAACAAGACTGCGAAACAAGAAAGCATCATGCGCATACTGAACCCTATAATTCAAGGGTACGGTATGTATAATAGATTCGTAGTCAGTAAGAAAACCTTTTCTTCCATAGACAGCACCGCTTGGCAAAGTCTATGGAAATGGGCGAAAAGACGACATCCAAAGAAATCTAAAAGGTGGATAATGAGGAAATACTTCACCACAACTGGGCGGAAATGGATGTTTAAAAATGAGATGGGAAACAATATCCTAAACATGGCAAGCATACCAATAGTGAGATTTGTAATGATAAAGAGTGGAATGCGTGTTCATGCGAATGACAGTATGACCAGAGAATATTGGCAAGAACGAGTTTACACTAATGCTTTGAGCCAAGTATATTCCATTAAGATAGGAAAACTAATGAAAACGCAAAGAGGAATATGCCCAACCTGTGGACAACCTATAACGGAAGACGACGTAACCAAAGAAAGGGCGCATGCACATCACATGCTACCCCGCTCAAAGGGCGGTTCTGAGTGGTTAAACAACCTACGACTACTCCATCAGAACTGTCATGTGTCAGCACATCAAGTATTAACTCGTGATGAAATGGCTTCATGGATGAAAAAGAGACTGAATTATATTCTAAAGACTAATATAGTTCACTTTCAGAAGCTACTTAGAAAGCATCCTAAGTCAAAAATCTGATTGAAAGTGAAAGCTGTATGCGGCGAAAGTCGCACGTACAGTTTGACGGGGGCTGAGAACCCGCGAGGGTTCTTGGCTACCCTACGGAGGATTTGGTTGAGAAATTGGTGGAGTTGAATGTTACGAAAAGCGTGGCTGAAGATTTGGTTGGATATTTTGACAATGAGTTTATAGGGAAATGGACAGAAGCGATACACTACGCAGACGCGGACGATAAGGCTGCTTATATTGTTAAAGCTATAAGAGAAAGCTGGCTTTTGCCAGAGAAGTGGTTGAAGGCAAAAGAGCAGGGGAAAGATAAAGCGAAGATGAAAAAGCTCAAGCAGCTTGAGGAGCAAAGGCAGAAAGAGGAGGAGAGAAAACGCAAGGAGGAAGTTGAAAAGCTAGATAACATCTATAATTCTCTGTCTGATAAACAGAAAGAGGAAGTAGATGAGGAAGCACAAGGAAGACTGGTAGGTTTTGCTTTAGAGTGGTTAAGAGAAGGAAAAAAAGATTCCGTGATAGTGCAAGCGAGTTTAAAAGGAAAC
>SOJY01000030.1 GCA_004376385.1 Candidatus Bathyarchaeum sp. | reverse complement strand
CCGACCCGGGTTCGAATCCCGGCCGGAGCACCAAACATTTATCTTCTTACTTTTCTGGAAAAAAGGTTGTTTTCAACAATCTTCTTTTATTAGTCTCCTAATATGAATGTGCCCTTTGTTTGCTGGAACTCCTATAACAATAGCAACTGGAAACACTGGAAAGTGTTAACATAAACTCCGAGCCAAATACGAAAAGGTTTTTAGTTCCGTCTTATTACAAGAGAGACAAAATATGGTTCATGTATGAGGTGAATGGTTTGTCTGTATTTGCCGCACCCGGAGCTTATGATCGCGCCATTACCGTGTTTTCTCCAGATGGACGCCTATTTCAGGTTGAATATGCCCTAGAAACAGTAAACCGTGGGGCAACAATAATTGGAATTGTCTGCTCAGAGGGAGTTGTTTTAGGAGCAGAAGAAAAGATCGAAACGCCCCTTCAAGATACCACTTTCACTTGGAAACTCTACGGCGTAGACGATCATCTTGGAGCAGCGGTTGTTGGCTTGGGATCTGACGCTCGTATACTCATTGATCAAGCTAGAATCTACGCCCAAAGCAACCGACTGATGTATGATGAACCCATTGATATTGAAATCATGACAAAACGTGTCGGAGACGTAAAACAGCTTTACACTCAACACGCAGGAGTAAGACCCTTCGGAGTCTCAATCATTTTTGGCGGAGTCGACAAAACTGGATGCAGAGTATTCACAACAGATCCAAGTGGCTCGTACAGGGGCTACAAGGCAGTAGCTGTGGGTATTAGTCGTGAGACCGTTGAGAATATGCTAAAGGAAGAGTATCGTGAAGACCTCACCTTAGATGAATCTGTCAAACTTGCTGTCAAATGTCTAACACGCGCCCTCGAAGCTAGAGGCGAGCCAAAAAGAATCAAAATAAGTATTATTCCAGCAGAGACACAAAAGCTCCAATCGCTAAGCGAGGAGAAAATCGGGACTATCCAAAGAGGGCTTGAGGGCAGTGAAAAGTAATGAGCGAACGTTACACCATCGCGCGCATCAATCATGATGGCGAGCACTTCGAAATCTTAACCAAACCTGAGCCCGCCCTCTCCTATAAGCTCGGAAAAACTACTTCTGTTTCCCAAATTCTGGCCACCGAAACAATCTTCACCGACGCTGGAAAAGGCTCGAAGGCGTCAGAAGAAAAGCTGAAGGAATTCTTCGGAACAACTGACCCCATCAAAATAGCTGAGGTAATCCTCAAGAAGGGCACCCTGCAGTTAACTACGGACCAAAGGAGACAGCTTGTTGAAGACAAAAGGAGACAAATCATTTCTTTCATATCACGTGAATGTATTGATCCAAAAACGAACCTTCCCCACCCTCCACTACGGATTGAACAGGCAATGAAACAGATACACTTCTCTATTGATCCTTCCAAAGGCGTAGAAGAACAATCAAAAGACATAATAAAGCTTCTACGTCCGATTATTCCCCTCAAAATGGAGAAAATCACAGTGGAAGTTCACGTACCTCAAGAGCACGCAAGCAAAGTTTACGGAACCGTTAAAGGCTTCGGCACACTAAAAATGGACCAGTGGCAGGCTGACGGGTCTTGGTCTGCCATCGTGGAAATGTCAGCTGGCCTTTATGGGCCTTTCCTGGATAAGTTGGGGAAAATGACCCGAGGAAATATTGAAGCAAAAATGGTGAGATAATTTAAAAAAACTTTCTTGAGGTGTTGAATATGCCCCTTTTCTATGAAAAAAAACAGCTTGTTGCTCCTGGCGACCTTCTCGCCGAAGGTGATTACGTATCAGGAGACAGTACCTACAAAGAGAATGAAAAAATCTATGCAAGCCGCCTTGGGCTTGTTGATTACGACGGTAAAAGAGTTCACGTCGTTGCCCTCAAAGCATTTTATATTCCAGTCCCCGGAGACACGGTTATCGGAAAAGTCGTTGAAACCACTCCGAGCGGTTGGGTTATAGACATCAAAGCTCCGCACCCTGCTAGACTCAGAGCATCCGACGTTGTTGAACGTTCCTTTAAACCTGAAACAACAGACTTACCCTCCATCTTTGATGTAGGCGATCTAATAATCGCGAATGTAATTGCTTATGATCGAACCCGCGATCCCCAGTTGACTGTCCGTGAACCCGGTCTAGGGAAGATTGTGCGGGGTCAACTCGTTGAGGTCACTCCCACCAAAATTCCGAGAATTATCGGGAGACAGGGCTCCATGGTAGGTATGATAAAGAGGGAGACAGGTTGTCAACTGACTATCGGTCAAAATGGTTTGATTCTTATTAGTGGCAGGTCTCCTGAGGCCGAACGGCTTGCTGTTATGGCTCTTCGTAAAATTGAAAAAGAATCTCATACGAGTGGGTTGACTGATCGCGTGACTGAAATGATTAGAAAGGAAAGAAAAGCAGTTGAAAGTAACTAAAAAGAAACCTAAAAAAGAGCGAGAAAAGATGGCAAATAAAAAATCTGAAAAATTAATTGATAAAAAGGGTATCCGCTTAGATGGACGAAAAGTGGACGAGTTAAGACCTGTGAAAATGGATGTTGGAGTCCTCTCAAACGCAGACGGTTCTGCATATCTAGAACAGGGAAGAAACAAGATTCTCGTAGGAGTCTATGGACCTAAAGAGGCTCATCCAAGACACATCGCAAAACAGGACCGCGCTGTCATTCAATGCCGCTATCACATGGCTCCCTTCTCGGTTGACGAAAGAAAGTCTCCGGCGCCTTCAAGAAGAGATGTTGAACTCTCCAAGGTTATTCGGGAAGCTCTAGAACCCGCAGTTTTTCTCGAATACTATCCCCGAACATCAATTCAAGTATATATCGAGATCTTACAAGCAGACGGGGGAACAAGATGCGCAGGCATCACTGCGGCTGCTCTTGCATTGGCAGACGCCGGAATTCCCATGCGCGACTTAGTTGTAGCTTGCGCGGCTGGCAAAGCTGGCGGGAAAATAGCCCTTGATCTTATGGATACAGAAGATAAGGTCGGCGAAGCTGATGTGCCCGTAGCCCTTATGCCTAACTTGAATGCCATAACCTTGCTGCAGATGGATGGCAATCTATCTGTTGACGAGTTTAATGCTGCAGTTGATATGGCTTTGGGTGGCTGCAAAAAACTGTACGAACTTCAGAAGGAAGCGTTAAAATCGAAATATGTTTCTGCTGAGGAGGCTAAATAAGAATGACCTCATCAATTGTTGTGAATATCAAGAAAAAACGAATCACTGAACTTATCGCGAGCGGAAAAAGAACCGACGGACGAGGACTAACAGACTACCGAGAAATCCAAATAGAGTCAGGAGTGATCGAACGCGCCGAAGGCTCTGCTCGGGTGCGTTTAGGCAAAACTGAAGTTCTAGTGGGCGTGAAAATCGGAACTGGGAAGCCATTTGCAGATGTGCCTGACAAGGGTGTTCTTACTGTTAACGCTGAACTTGTGCCCCTTGCATCTCCATCTTTTGAACCTGGTCCACCTGGAGCGAATGCAGTGGAGTTGGCTCGGGTCGTGGATAGAGGCATACGGGAGTCCAATGCTATCGACTTGGAGAAGCTTTGTGTCGAGTCTGGTAAACTGGTGTTCGTGGTTTTCATTGATGTTTATATTCTCAACCATGACGGAAATCTCATAGATGCTTCGGCTCTGGCAGCCTTAGCGGCTCTGATTAACGCCAAGATGTTCAAGTATACTGTAGAAGAAGGAACGATTGTGAAGAAGCCGGGTTATACTCCCCTTCCGATCAGTAACTATCCGATAGCCGTTACTTTCGCCAAGATAGGCAATAAGCTCATATTGGACGCTGATCTTGATGAGGAACAGGTTATGGATGCAAGATTGACGATAACTATGAAGAAGGACGGAAACATCTGTGCCGTACAGAAGGGCGGCGGTTCTGGCTACTTCACCAGAGAAGAGATATCGGAAGCCACAAAGATTGCACTAGAAAAGACTGCAGAATTAAGAAAATTCGTGGTTAAAAGCTGATGGGCAGAAAAACAAAAAAAGTTGCTATGACTAGAGGGTTTGGGGCTCGTTACGGCGTAACACTCAGGAAACGTTACATAAAAGTAGTCACAGAAGCCAGACGAACCCACAAGTGTCCACAATGCGGCGTTGAGGCGGTCAAACGAGTGAGTGTGGGTGTCTGGAACTGCAGAAAATGCGGTGTGACCTTTGCTGGCGGCGCCTATACCCCTGTTACGAAGCTTGGTGTTGTGGCGAAGCGTCAAGTGAAGAGTTTGTCCTCTTCGGAAGCCTGAGAAAGCCAGTAAGGCGAAAGCCTTCTTGGTCACCTTTTTTCGGTGAGGTTGGCTAAAGTTGATATTGTTGACTACCTCTCGGAGACCAACTGGAAGGATACGAACATTCTGTCGTGATTTATCTAATTCTATTCCTGATGTTGTGCGTGTTAATCGTGGAAAGATGAGTCTGGATGGAGTAGCCGAGAAGGCGATTGAAGTTGAGGCAGACCACATAATCGTGGTTGATCGGTGGCATGGTGGACCCGGAAAAATCAATCTTTTTCAGCTTTCAACTGGATTAAAGCCTGTTCCTCCGATAATGTTGCTGTCTAGGATTCATCTTCGAAGAGAACTCAAGGAAGGAACAAGACGTGTCCACTCGTCTGTGATTACGGTGGAGCCTGAAGATTCTCCTGAACTAGAAAGAATCGCTGGGCACCTGTCAAAGTTCTTCGGTTTGCCTGTCCTGTCCTTGGATGAAGCCGCTGAGAGTTATCGTGCTTCGATGCATTTTTCGTTTGACTCTTCACGGCACCTTCAAATCACGTTTATGATACTTCAACAAATGGTTGAAATAGGACCTAGACTCACCCTGTCAAGGCTGATTTGGGAAGTTCCATCATGAAGGCTCAGGCTGTTGTCCGCCTAAATTTTTCTTCAGAAAAACAGTTACAAGTAGTTTTGCAGGCGTTGAAGCCTGAAACCGAGACTTCATCTACTCACCGTTCAAGAGTTCACATGACAACTGAAGCTCAAAGTTTGATCTTGGATTTCAGGGCAAAAGACACGTCAGCATTGAGGGCGTCAATGAATTCGTATTTGCGGTTGATTGGCGTGGCGATGAATCTCCAAAATTTAACAGAATAATTCTAGTCGCATCTTGACTACCACCCTGATTACAGTGAAAACGCTTAATATACGCCAAGTTATTTAAGCTGAAGGAATTCAGAAACAAAGGTTTGAGGAGTATTAAGATGAGCGAAGATATTTCGAGACTTCCACCCCAGATTCAGCAACGGTTGCTCAGACTTCAACAGTTACAACAGACGTTACAGGGAATAATGGCTCAGAAACAGCAACTTGAACTGCAACTCACCGAGGTTGAACGGGCAGTAAACGAGTTAGAGCCACTAGCTGAAACCGCGGTGATCTACAAATCCATTGGTGCACTTCTTGTCAAGTCAGAAAAAGACAAGGTTACAACAGAATTGACTGAACGTAAAGAACTCGTGAAGATGAGGGTTGACGTTCTAGCCAAACAGGAGGGGCGCCTTCAAACCCAAGTGAAGGACCTACAGGAGAAGCTGCAGCGGGACCTGCGCCCAGTATCATCTCCTTCTTAGGATGAAAACCGCTTGGCAGAGAATGGCATCCCCGAACTCACTATTGAACAAGTCGAAGAACTATGTGAACTGGCGGAACAGGCTGCCAGAGAATACGTCCTATCCAAAGTATCCACTAGCCGAATAGTTTCCCTCGACGTTGCAGTGGACGCCGAAGGAACAAAACCCGTAACCGTAAACGTTGATGTAACAGTTGTTTTATCTCCCATCATGAAAGACTTCGATGTCGAATCGTTAACAAAAGAAGCAACAAAACAAGCCTTCGCTCACATTGAAGAATACTTGAGGGAACTCGAGTGCAAATCCAAAAAATATTAGAACTAATAGACAAGCTTGACGCTAAGCTAGTCGTTCTTTTATGTCACCACAACGCAGACCCAGATGCCATAGGCGCCGCCTTCGCCTTCAAAGGACTACTAAAACGTCTGAAACCCCGCTTAGAAACCGAGATTGCGGCGGCTTCTGGACCCAGCAAGCTCTCCAAATCCATGATAAATGTTCTATCCATAGAACTTACGGACCAGCCTCGCATCGAAGAAGCTGACATACTTGTTTTACTGGACACAAACACTATCCAACAATTGGATGAGTTGGGCAAGAGAATCAAACCTGACCGCCCCCTAGTTGTAATCGACCATCATGCGAGCCACCCAGAAACCGAGCGCATAGCAACCCTTTCTGTGGCAGACGAAACGGCATCATCCACATGCGAGGTCGTTTATCGTCTCTTCAAGGAGGCAGAACTCAAACCCGCCCCAGACGAAGCAAAAGCGCTCTTTCTTGGAATAGCCTTTGATACAAGACATTTCGTCATAGCCACTTCTGACGCACTCAAAGTTGTGGCTGATCTTGTAGACGCAGGAGTAAACGCCCAAGAAATCCTTCCTATTCTCTCGTTGCCAATGGATTATTCGGAGCGCATAGCACGGCTGAAGGCTGCTAATAGAGTGAATCTCTTACGAATGAATGATTGGCTAATCGCCCTTTCTCATGTTAACGCCTATCAAGCCTCGGCGTCCCGAGGACTCATCGCATTGGGAGCACACGTTGCCATTGTCGCTGGCAAAAAAGAGAACAAAATTCAGGTTAGTTTCAGAGCTTCTCGCGAATTCTACACGGAAACTGATATCCACATGGGTCGCGATTTGGCAAAGCCTTTAGGCGATTTTCTTGGGGGTATGGGTGGGGGGCACTCGGTTTCGGCTGGGGCGAATGGTGCTGGAGATGTAGATGCTTGTCTCAATTTTTGTGCGAAACTACTAAAAAAGAAGATAGGCTAACACTTTTTTGAGTAGCTACTCTTAAATGAAATGAAAAAATTGCAATAGGCTGGCGGACAAAACATTGTCTGTAATTGAGACCAGAGACCTAACATACACATACCCGGGTGTAACAAAGCCATCCATCGAAGAGGTATCCGTAACCATAAACAAAGGGGATTTTGTTATCTTAACAGGTCCCAGCGGCTGCGGAAAAACAACCCTTTGTCGATGCTTCAACGGTCTCATACCCCATTTCTACAACGGAGATCTAGAAGGAAAAATTGAGGTCGCCGGTCTCAATGTAGTTGATCACCAAATACATCAAATCGCCCGTCATGTAGGCCTTGTTTTCCAGAACCCAGAGAATCAGCTCTTCGCCTTGTCGGTTGAAAAGGACGTGGCCTTTGGTCTAGAAAACTTTGCCATGCCCCGGGACGAAATGAGAAAACGGGTTGATTGGGCCCTCCAAATGGCAGGCATAAGTGAGCTTAGCGAAAGACCTCCCCATGAGCTTTCAGGTGGACAGCAGCAAAGGGTCGCAATAGCCTCTGTGCTAGCTATGCAACCTGACATCATGGTACTCGATGAACCAACCTCTTTTCTTGATCCTGTAGGAGCCGAAAAAATATTCGAGGTAATCAACGAATTAAACAAAAAACTGGGAATCACAATTATTCTAGTTGAACATCGGCTTGACCTAGCCGCAAAGTACGCCAATCACGTTATTGTCATGAATAAAGGCAAGATTGCTTTAACAGGTAGTCCTAGAGAAATCTTCACCTCCGAAGAAGCCCGTCTGATTGGTGTCGGCATCCCAAAAGCAACAAAACTGTATCAGCATCTCAAAAAACATGGAATACGCCTAAAAGCTGTTCCAGTGACCACCGAAGAGACAGCAGATCTCTTACGGGAGATCCTGAAAAATGATTGAAGTCAAAGATCTATATTACACATATCCTACTGGTCTCGAAGCCCTGAAGGGAATTAGCCTCACCGTCAATGATGGAGAGTTCTTGGCTGTCATGGGGCAAAACGGGGCGGGAAAAACTACTCTGGTAAAACACTTTAACGGGCTTTTGAAACCAACCAAGGGCGAAATCCTAGTTGACGGCGTAAGCACCCGCGATGTAAGCGTAGCCCAACTAGCTCGAAACGTTGGTTTCGTGTTTCAGAATCCAGATCATCAACTATTCAGCGAGACCGTGGAGGAAGAGATTGTCTTCGCCCTCCGAAACTTTGGTTTCGAAAAAGCAGTAATAGAAAAACAGGTTGATTGGGCTCTGAACCTTTTAGATGTAACTCAGTATCGGAAGACGTCCCCTTTCATGCTCAGCGGCGGAGAAAGAAAACGGGTTGCTTTAGCTTCTATCCTTGCTTGGGACCCTCAGGTAATAATTCTAGACGAACCAACTATAGGTCAGGATCATCAGCAAAAGGAGAAACTGCAGCAATTTATTCTGCAACTAAACGCCCAGAAAAAGACTGTTATTGTCGTTACTCATGATGTGGAGTTTGTGGCTGAATGTAGCCCTCGCGTAATACTGATGAGTCAAGGAAAAATTGTGGTTGACGGCACAGCGAAAAAAATTTTGACAAACCCCAAGGTATTGGCGCAGGCTTCGATTGTGCCTCCTCAGATAACGCAGATTTTTCTGGAACTGGCTGATCTGGGGCTGCCAACGGACGTTATAGACGTTCATGAAGCCACCAAGATTCTGTTAAATCGCCTGAGGAAAAGGTCATGAGCGTCTTTGAAGGCTTCAAGTTCAGGAAAGTTTCTTCTGTAGTCCATGATCTAGATCCAAGAATCAAATTTTTCTTCGTCTCCGTCTTGTTCGTGATGGCAATTCTATTCACCAAACTGCTAGCACTGACTGTCCTGTTCTTCATACCCTTGCCCTTTGTTTTTATGGCAAAAGTTAACAGACAATGGTTGCGTTCCTTAAGAGGCGCCGCATTTTTAGCCATCTTCATCTTCGCAACAAACTTTATCTTCGGATACTTCTCTCCAGCCTCATTTCAGGGAATAACTCCGCCTGTTGATACACTCGTGGAATACTTGGTTCTTCTAGAGCGGGCTGCAGCCATGACTTTACGTTTCGTTGTTCTAATCGCGTCCTTCTCAGTATTCTTTCTAACAACTTCGCCTGACCATCTGGGCTTGGCGCTGCAGCAGAGTCGCATCCCCTACGAATTTTGTTTCGCCTTTACCACCGCGGTTCGTTTTGTTCCTGTGTTGGCTGACGAGGCACAGACCATCATGGATGCGCAGAAGGCTAGGGGATTGGAGTTGGAGCGTGGAAACTTGCTTAAACGAGTCAAAAACTACATTCCCATCCTTATTCCGTTGATTGTTAACGCTATTAGAAGAAGCTTAGAGTTAGCGGAGTCCATGGAGTCGAGGGCTTGGGGCGCCAGCGAAAAACGCACAAACCTCTATGAACTCAAACTAAAGAGGGCAGACTACATCCTTGTCCTGATTTCTGTTCTGATGCTGCTTCTTGCGGTTTACGTTTGGTTATATGTTTCTATTCCATCCTTGACTACATTACTTTCCCTCTGAATCTCTCTTTGAGACAAGTTTATGGTGAAATTGGTTTGTCCAGATCTTTTCACGAAATGTTAGAAAAGACTTTTAACATACAATATAGATTCCCCTCCGTTGTGAAAGCCCTTGAAATGGTTGATGGCTGCATCTGAAGAGATTCTGTCTGGTGCCCGAAAGGCAATGACTGAGCTTGATCTGGAGAAGGTAGAAAAATTCATCCAATTAATCTTGGATTCTAAAAACAAGAAAATATTTGTTGTCGGTCAAGGACGAAGCGGCTTTGTTGGACGCTCCTTTGCCCTGCGCCTAATGAACATGGGATTAACCGTCTACTTCCTAGGCGAAACAATCACGCCCGCCGCTGGAAAAGAGGACCTGATCCTAGCAATTTCAGGTTCAGGAACAACCAAAATAACGTTGACTGCAAGCTCAACAGCCAAAGAGATTGGCGCACAGGTTGTTGCTGTCACCTCTTATCCCGAGTCTCCATTAGGCAACCTCGCTGACCTCATCGTGCCAATCGGCGGTCGAACAAAACTTGGCTGGCCCAAAGAAGAAGATTATCTGGTTAGGCAGATTCTGGGCGAAAGCGAAACTTTGTCTCCTTTGGGATCCATCTTCGAAAACAACTGCATGGTTTTTCTCGACAGCATGGTTGTTGAGCTTATGCATCGTCTTGGAAAAAGCGAGGATGAGCTGAGAAAACTTCACGCCACCCTCGAGTAACCCCTCTCTCTCTTTTTACAGAAATTGTTTTCCGCTTTAGAACAGTGGCTAGTGTTCTAAAAAAGCGCGTCTTTTTCTTTAGTAATTAAGCCTTAATTCAGCAAGCTAATTTTTGGTTGACCATTCGTAGGCTTACTTTGATTTCTGCCGTCTTCTCTGTCTCTTCTTCTTTGTTCTCTTCTGTTTCTTTTTAGCGGTCTTTTTTGTCATGCCGTGGTGTCTGGTCATGGTGATCGATTTCCTTCAATGTTAGTCTAAATTGTTATTCTTAAAGTTTTATGTTTAACATCATTGTAGCTATTATTAAAGATTATTTTCTTCTTGTGAACTGGTTGAACAATTCTGTTGCATGTTTCGAAGATGTCAATATTTGTTTCAGAATGTTTTGGTCGTTTTTGGTTTGCTTTTGCTTTCATCCGCTTTTCTGGTACCGTAACGCTGTGCCAGATTCAAGCGTCCAGTGGTCCTTGACCAATTCTTGGGCAAGAACCGTAAAGCTGTTTCAGAGTCGCTCCATCTCATCATCACGAGAGCTCAGAATGGTGTCCTTCATCACACTACATCGTCTAGCATGAACGTTTAAAATCTTATCCTTTAGTTTCGATGCGAATAGCCCCTAAAACGGGGGCGCCATTGTGTTCCAGATCATTTTTCGCTTAACTTGAATTCTTTGTGAATTGCACGAACAGTCTTTTCTCCATTCTTTTCTTTGACTACAAAAGAGACGTTAAGTTCAGATGAGCCCTGAGCGATCATGCGAACGTTTATTCCTTCATGCGCTACGGCTGAAAATATCCTTGAAGCCACTCCAGGAATTCCTTTCATTCCCGCCCCCAAAACCGCAACTACACACACGTCGTCTTCAGCCATGATTTCGCGAATAAAGTCCCTGCCCAACAGAGCTATCTCCAAGGTGTTAACTGCCCGCTCCAGCAGGTTTCGTTGAATTACCAATGAAATGTTTGCCTCTGAAACGCTCTGAGAAATCATCAAGATGTTGATGTTTTCTCTTCCAAGTAACTCGAAAACTTTTGCGGCTGTTCCGGGCGCGCCAACCATGCCTGCTCCGCTGACAGTTATCACTGCAACGTTCTTGACTATGGTTACGGCTTTCACTCCATCTTTTGTCTTGACTTTTTGGTCTTTCACTATTAGGGTTCCGGGATTGTCTGGGCTGAAAACGTTTCTGATTCTAACGGGTATTCCCTCTTTTCGGGCTGGCTCCAACGCTCGGGGATGCATAGCCTTGGCTCCGAAGATCGTTAATTCTGTTGCTTCTTGGAAGGACAGTTCAGGAATCGTCTTCGCTTGGGGAACAATTTTTGGGTCAGAAGTCATCAACCCATCAACGTCGGTCCATATCCAAACCTCGTCAGCATCTAACGCGGCTCCCACGATCGTGGCGGTGTAGTCTGACCCTCCTCTGCCCAATGTTGTGGTTTCTCCGTCCTGAGTTGCCGCAATAAAACCAGTTAATACAGGAACTGTTCCTTTGTTCAGCAGAGGTTCAAGGTTCTTTTTGAGCTGAAATCTTGTAAAGTTCATGAGGAGACCTGCTTCCCCAAAATTGGAGTCTGTCACTATTCCTGCTTCTCCTCCTGTCAGATGCTGTGAACTAAGCCCATGGTCTTTGAGGGCTCCGCTGAGGATGGGCGCAGACAATCTTTCCCCAAAAGAAATAACATTGTCCTTCGATTTTGGGCTTAGTTCGTTGACGTACACAATTCCTTTCAGGACCCGCTCAAGCTCGTCTACCCTCGCAATAAGAACCTTCTTAGCCTCTGCCTCTAACTGCTTATCTTCAATGGCTTCTTTGGCTGTAGTCAAGTGTCTTTCAAGTATTTCCTGTTTGAACTTGTGAATGTATTCACGGTTTCCTTTTTTTGCCTCCTCTGCCGCTTGGATAAGCTGGTTTGTAACTCCTTCCAAGGCTGAAACTACAGCAACAACCTCACAATCTTCATTCCTGTTGTCTGCTATGAGGTTGGCTACGTGGCGAATTTTTTTGCCATTCGCCACAGATGTGCCTCCGAACTTCATAACTATCTTCTTCAAGTCTTCTTCCTCACTTTATGACATCATCTTAGTTGATATGTTCTGTTTTATGTCCAGTAGATCCCGTAATACTGCGCTGGCGGTTTCCATTCCACCTGCCCCCAGCCCAATAATGGTCTGTTCGCCCGCAGATTCTGAGACAAATGTTACGGCGTTGAGGGCTCCGTCCACAGCTAGGGGATCATGTTTTGATATTTGTGTGGGTTCAACTTTTAGGGTTTCTCCGATGGAGCCTATGAGTTTTATTGTGGAGCCTTTCTTTGCTGCATCCTCTATGATTTGCGATGATACGTCGCGGATGCCCTTGATTTTAACGTCTTTGAGGGTGACTTTCTTGTCCATTATCCAGTTTGCCATTATGACCAGTTTGGCGGCTGCATCATAGCCGTCAACGTCCATGGTGGGGTCAGCCTCGGCGTATCCAAGTTTTTGGGCAGCTTCAAGGGCTTCATCGAATGTGATGTGCTTCTCATCCATCTCTGAAAGAATATAGTTTGTGGTTCCATTCAATATTCC
>SOJY01000215.1 GCA_004376385.1 Candidatus Bathyarchaeum sp. | reverse complement strand
ATCCTTGATCTGAACTGTGTTTATCTTAGAGCTTTACACATTTTCGTGTCTTTACAAAGAACTCTATGTATTGCTGTCTCAGCTATTTCAGATCCTATTTCTGCTATTCTTCGAGCACCCCAAATAAGGAAGCTTATTTGAGCAACAGCACACGCTTCTATCGGTCTTTTACTCTTGAAATATTTACTTACAGAGAAATTTTTTCCATGCAAGTAGGCGGAACTACATACTCTTTCCTGTAACATCTCTTCAGTCTGCGAAATCTCGTGGTATGTTTCCATTGCTTTATTTGCCAATTGGATGTCCATTGAGAAAAAGCTGTTTATTGCTTCATGGCACATTCCATAAGAGCGTTCGTTAATCTCAATTATTTTTTGTATTAATTCTTCTCCAATCATTTCCTTGGATTTGTTCAAAGCAACGACTTTTTCTGCGGTTTGATGAGCCCAATCAGCGACAAGCCGTAAATATTGAGCTATCAGGCGATACCATATGATTAGGGATGGATTGTCTATGTCCATCTGATTAGCTATGCCTTTGTCTCGTTGGCAACTGTTCAATAGGCGAACTATTACCCAAAACATTGTGTATGCTTCTTTATCTCTGCGTATTGCCTCACTTGCAAGTTCCAAATCGAAATTCGGCAGAGAATCTATCATTTCCCTGTGCATGGTGGAGCTAATTATGAACAGTCTTCTAAGCAGAGTGTTTATGGGAAATTTTGTTGTATCAATAGAACATTGGATTAAGAGCGTATTAGGTGTTTCTTCCATTATGCCCATACCCATCAGTTCACGTGTGACCTTCCTGATTTTGTTCACCTGCTCGTTGCTCAACCTGTTTGCTGAAATTATTTTGATGCTGTCATACCCGAGGGAATAGATGCCCATTAGAGCCCTGCCCAACATTTTTGGGTCTTTACAAAAATCTCCGTTTAATTCAACTGTTGAGTCAGGCTGTTTTTCTATTTGTCCTGTGGTCATTATTTTAAGTATGTTGCCTTCATCTTCTTTAAAGAAGACAAGATGTCCCTTTTTCAATCCAACTTCTTTAACCCATTCATTAGGAAGTGAAACGGCTAAGCTGGAAGATCCGACGCGTTGTACTTTTCTGGATTCCATGGTTTCTCCCTCTTATGTGTATTTACAGTAATGGTAAGTATATATACATTGTTACTTTAATCACATAATGTATATACTAAGCCCCTCGATGTTATTATTCTCGAGACGATAAAAATGTTCAAGAACTTATCAATGCTAAAAACGGATGGAACTGATGCAGCCCAAAAAGACTATCTTGTCCAGTGCGAGGGAAAAGAGGTCTGCGTTAAGACTAACAGAGACTACACCAAAACTCACATGTGGATAAAGAATACTCTTGAAGGCAATCAAAAGATTGGAGTAACCGATTATGCCCAGCAGCATCTAAGGGAAAAAGTGGGTCTAGTAGAGATCTTCAAGAACCCCACGGTCGGCGAAGAATTCGAGGTCGAAGAAGTCTTTGGCACTATCTATGGAAGACCATGTGCAAACCTTGACGAGATGCGATGTGAGTACGTTGCTTTTGATCTTATAGCCCCAATCAGCGGCAAAATAGTGGAAATAAACCGGCGAATAATGGAAACTCCCGAGGTCATAAACACTAGTCCTTACGAAGAGGGTTGGATAGTGATTATTGCCCCTAAAGCTAAGAGTGACTTAAGTCAGCTCATCACCGCGAAGGCCTACAAAAAATTGCTTGAAAAACAGGAAAAATCTCCCTTCAGGGTTTTGTGATACAGAAAAATCTAGGAGGCTCCCCAAATGCAGAAATCTATAGTTCTTCCATCTACAGCAGAGACTGAACTGCAGCAGTTCATTTTGAAGATCACAACAGATGCTACTCGGAAGGATTTAATTCAGGTGCTTCAAGCAGTTCAAGAAAGATATGGATATTTACAAAAAGAAAGCTTGAGAATGATCGCAATCAATCTGGGAGTCTCTTTCAGTGAAGTCTATGGTGTTGCCACGTTTTATCATCAATTTAGACTTCAACCTCCTGGCATGTATGTGATCCAAGTGTGCCTGGGAACAGGTTGCCATGCAAAAGGGAACGCAAATAACTTCGAATACCTCAGATTACTTCTCGGATTAGAATCTGAAGAAAGCACAACCAAAGATAGAATTTTCAGTCTTGAAGCTGCGCGGTGCTTTGGATGTTGCAGTTTAGCGCCTGTAATCGTGATCTCTGGCAGTACTGGCAACTACAGCCGAATTTACGTGCATGTGAACCAGAAGGTGCTGAAGAAGATTTTGGCCGAACATAGAGAGAAAGCCCTTCAGGAGAGTGAACCAAAACGCGAAATGATAGTTTGCCCGAAGAAATAATCTACGGTAAGACAGGGTTTAAAATCAAAGTTCCCATGGCTAGTTGCACAATTGCTGCGGGAGCTAACGAAGTTCTACAAAGTATAACTGCTGTTGTTAAATCAATGGGTTTGGATGTTGAGGTAACTCCAGTAGGCTGTATGGGGCTAGATTTTATCGATCCTTGGATTGAACTGTCAAAGAAAGGTTATCCCTCCGCGATTTATGCTAATGTAACGCCTGATATTGTTGAACAAATTATTCGCGAATATTTAGATGAAGACTTCTCAAGCGCTTACGCATTCAGGTTCGGAAACACCGACGGAGAAAACGTTCCTTTACTCGATGAACTTGATGTATGGAAGAATCAGATCAGATGGATTTCTGGAAAATGCGGAATAATTAATCCCGAATCAATAGACGAATATGTAGCCGTTGGAGGCTATCAAGGACTCAAAAAATGTTTGAGCATGACACAAGAAGAAACAATAGAAGAACTGAAGAAAGCCAACCTCAGAGGCAGAGGCGGAGCCGGTTTTCCAACTTGGATAAAATGGAACATCTGCAAAGAACAACCCGGTGATGTAAAATACGTTATTGCAAACTGTGACGAAGGTGACCCCGGCGCATTCATGAACCGACTTCTGGCAGAATCTGACCCCCACCGAATCTTGGAAGGACTAATCATAGCAGGGCACACAATCGGAGTTCACAAAGGCTTCATATTTGTTAGGGCAGAGAAACCCTTAGCTGCTAAACGGCTACTGAAAGCTGCTGAAGACGCCAGAGAGAAAGGTTTCCTAGGCGGAAATATTCTTGGTAAGGGTTACTGTTTCGACATAGAAGTCTTTCTGAGTGCAGGTGCATTCGTTTGTGGTGAAGAAACAGCAATGATTGCTGCAATCCAGGGCGAAAGAGCTACTCCACGTCAGAGACCACCCTTTCCAGCGGTTAAGGGACTTTGGGGGATGCCCACAATAATAAACAATGTTGAGACACTTGCGCATGTAGCAACTATTCTGAATAACGGTTGGAAAAAATTTGCAGAAATAGGATCTGAGGCAAGCAAAGGCACCAAAATGTATTGTGTAACTGGTTCTGTAAAACGAACAGGAGCATATGAAGTTCCAATTGGGACCCCCATAAAGAAGTTGTTGTATGACATAGCTGGAG
>SOJY01000156.1 GCA_004376385.1 Candidatus Bathyarchaeum sp. | reverse complement strand
TATATAAAGCTTACTGTTAGTTCTAACATAACTTGTTTCGAAACCTTTAAATAGAGCAAGATGATTAACTATAGATTAAGTTGCCAAATTTAGAATGTCATGTTTGTGGCTCAACAGATGATGTAAGATGGACTGATTGGTACGGTAAAGAAGTTCCATTATGCTATGATTGTAGAAGTGAGTTTAGTACGAAAGATTACAAACATGCCAACGATGATGATTTTGAATATGATGACTACGTTCCACTCTAAATTATACATTAATGTATAATACAAGCTTGTATAAACCGTAACTTTTAAATACTGCTGGTTCCTATTCTTCTTAGTGAAAAATATGACTAGCTGGGACTATCGCTACCCTCACATTCCTATTCTGATAACTATGAAGCCGACGCCTCGCATTTTGTTGGGCAAACGACTTTTCTGGACCGAGAAACGAGACGGCTCAAACGTAGCAATATGGATAAAGACAGACCCTTATAACAAAAAAGAATACGTTCAAATTAGCAGTCGGAACATGGTTGAAGCCGTTTCAGACATTCAAGCATTGGTCAGGCGTACTGAAGAGTATTCAGAGATACTGAAAATACTTGAAGAGTACCCAGAGTTCGTCATTTATGTTGAGGCATGTCGAAAAGGTCGAAGCATTACTGGAATCGAGCTTTACGAAAAGGACTTTTTGATAATATTTGACATCTACAATAGGTCAAGCAAGAAATTCTTGCATTACATAAACACTCATCAACATGGCTTCCATCATGATATTCCAGTTGTTGGGCTCTGGGCTGAAACTCGCCATACAAGTATGAAAGACTTACTCAAGTGGAGAAACTACGCTCTTAAACATTGTAAAGCAGTTGGATTGGAAGGAATGGTCATAAAATGGTATGGGGTCCCAAAGAATGCAGATTATTTTCAAGAGTTCAAAAAAGGCTTAGTACAAGCTAAAGTCAAATTGGATATTCCAGAGCCTAAAAGGAGAAAGATTGCCAAAGGCGAAGTTATCCTTCCACCGATTCCAGACAACGAAATTTTTGGGGCGATTGATAAAGCTTGGCAGGAGCTCGGAGATGAAGGATTTAAAGATGTTAGCAAGGCTATGCCATTAATAGCTCGTTGTGTGTCTGAAGAATGTAAAAATCACCTCTATAGTAAATCAACTAAGAAACTCTTTGCTCTATACAAAGAATACGTAGAGCGAATGCTGAATATAGAAGGCGTGGCAAGTAAAAATGAATAAACTACTTATAATCAGTATTGTTCTATTAGCTCTTTTAGTAGGCGGGATGGCTTATTATATGACAAGACCTGTCTATCCAAAAAGTATTCTTGTATACCGTTATCGCTACCAACAGATGATGAGTATGGAAATGAAAAAGGAATTAATCAATTTTACTAATCAATTTCATCCCATCACAGAACGTAATTATATTGAACTATTAGAATGGGAGCATATCTATCTTAAATACACCGAATATGCTTTGAACTTTCGACCAGAGCTTCCAATTCCAATTATAATACAGGGAAAAGGCAGATGTGGAGAATTTGCTCTGCTTTACACAGGTTTATTGTTAGCAAACGATATTGATTGTCGATTGGTTGTAGACTGTTCAGTTCTATGGAACCAATCTAAGAAGGCGGCTGGCGACCACATGTGGGTAGAAGTTCTTGTCCAAGATAAATGGCTTCATGTGGACCCTACAGAAAACAAAATTGACCAGCCAAAATTGTACTCAAATAACTGGAACAAAGATGTAAACCTAGTCTACGCTATCCATGGCGACAATATTATTGATGTCACCGAAACCTATCGGTAACTCAACTCCTTTATAAAGCTTACCGATATAAAACCATAACCTTTAAATATCTAAATACCTTAGAATTAAGTGCTTCCAAACAATTCGTAAGTGCAACAACCTAAAAATCTAAACAAACATTTGTTGAATGTGGTCTAGATTACTGACAGAGACCCTGTGTAGGTTAAGGAACAGTTGAAGCATAAGTAGTAGCAGTCCAGAGTATTTTCATCAGTAAGTAAAAAGTAAGAGTAAGTAAGTAATGAGGACCCCTAAAGGTAGGGGGACACACGCACACACAGCCACACAGCACCGCAACCTTTAAATAAGACCAAACTAATAGAGACTAGCAGAGGTAAAAGAAGTGTTCAAAAAACACCTAGACATTAGAGAACTAATAGCTTTAACCAGAGACTTGTTATCCACAAGCTACACAGAGGCGTTGATTGATGGACTAGAACTGGCTATAAAATTGGACCGTGGAGAAGTTACTGTCAAGACAGCATTCAAACAGGTAGTTAAAGCCTCTAGGAATTATGTCGAGTCAAGACGGAGTATGTGAGTATGGGAGATGGACGTCCTTTCGTTGAAGACGTAAAAGTGTGGGTTACTGAGGAAGGCAAAATAGAGAAGCGTAGGCTGAAGAAAGACAGGTGTTAGAAATGAAAATACCAAAGAATAAAGTTGAACTTCTTAAAAGACTAGAGGATATAGCCAAGGGTAAGTGTTTTAGTACCGAAGCTCAAGTCTTTGCTTTAGCACTCGCTTACATAATCAATGAATCCTGTCCAGATGATAGAACTACTAAGAGAGTATTCAGAAAGAGGAATTGAAGAAATGAATGAAGAACAGCGTAAACTCTATCCTGAATGTGCAAAACTAGACGATAATTGGGACGCATATGTTGCACTACAACATTTCTTCCAATGGCTTCGCTCAAAGAAAATGACTATATGTAAACTGTTTGGTAAAGACAAGGAATATCAGGAGTTTTGTCCTATAACTAAAAATGCTGTGGAATTAGCTTATGAATATCTTGGAATAGACGCAACTAAACTAGAGCGAGAACGTCGTGTAATGCTGGAAGAAGTAAGAAAAAGAAATGCTTCCGAAAAGAAGTAATGAGGGTTTGAGATGAAGAATCCATATAGACGAGGCGTTTGTGGACATTGCGGCAAACAAACCCAAGTAAGACATGCTTTGACAAAAGAAGGAAAACCTGAATATTGGGTTCCATGTGGTGGTGCTATATTAATCTGTAAAGATTGCGAGAAAGCAGGGATTTGAAATGGACCTTATAAGCATAGTGTTAGACCTCGGAAACATAGTGTTCTTTGTAAGCAATCTTCTACAACTATTTACAGCATATAGAAATAGAAAGAATCTCAAAGGCTTATCTTCAAAGATGTTGTTTGGTTTTATGATTTCCACAGTATTCTTTATTACTGCTGGAGTATTAACAAGTGCTCCAATGACGATAATACTTGGACTAGGTAATGAAGTGTTCTTTGCTTCTCAACTGGTATGGAAGTGGAAGTATAGAAATGCCTGATGGAATATCAATCGTTAAAGGCGTCTGTTCTAATTGTGGACCAAATATAGCAGAAGTAGAAGCTATATGCAAAAAGAAGCTTTGTCTTCGAGTAACCATAGACGAGAAAGCAATACTTCTTTGCTATGATTGCCTTAAAATGCTAACTGGTAAAATGGATGATATAAGAGCAAAAGAGAG
>SOJY01000203.1 GCA_004376385.1 Candidatus Bathyarchaeum sp. | reverse complement strand
AAAATCCTTGCTGAAGTTGACCCCTCTTTGGGTCTAAACGCTATACTTGTGGATGGACTTGGAGAAGCAATTCTGATAGTGGCTATTCCAATGTTTGCTGGGCTAATCTGGAACAAGTGGGCTGGCGGAGGTGCAGGATTCATATTAGGTAGCATATACGCCTTGTACGTTAACGATGTATACGCCGCATATATGGCTATGGGAGTTTTGGAGTTCTCTCCTATGATGATGGTTGGAGACATTAGCAACCTTGGATTCGTCGTGAGTGCTATGCTGATCGGCTACATGGCTGGAGCATTAAACAGAGGATCCTACAGCTTCCGAAGAATGGTAGTCGCTGCACTTATTGCCGGAATTATTGGCGCTCTATTCATGTTGTGGACAGCAGTAATCTCGCCTATTGGAATGGTAACAGATATCCCCTATACCGCATTCATCACTCTCTTACCTAGGATAATCTACGCCATTATAATACCGATATTCGTTACGCTCTTCGGATGGTTTGGCATAACCCCAAAACAAATGACCTAAGCATTCCATACGCACAAACACACTATCCCAAAAAATATTCACTTCCTTCTCTTTTTTTTAACTAAAACATTTCTAGTTTCTACGCTAATCATCGATCTGGTGAGCAAGCAAACTCTTCGTCATATGGAAATTTTTCAGTGTGAACGCGATTATGTAAAACATATTAAGTGTGTGTCTTGTTGTAGTTGTGGACGTATAAACGCTCAGGGAAGAGATATGAGACCTCATGTAACTCTTGTGAATCCCCCCTATCCCAGTGGTGCACACCAGCATCCCCCATTTACCCCTTTAGGTCTTGGGTATTTGGCTGCTGTTTTGGAGAAGAATCAGTATGAAGTTGATGTAATCGATTGCCAAGCCCTAAACATATCATTTGAAGAAGTAAAAAGCGAAATTAGTAAACGTCAACCCGACGTGGTTGGATTAACCTCTACCACCCTCACTTACAAGTCTGCGTTGCGTATAATAAAAATTGTTAAAGAAGTTTGTCCAAGCTGCTTAACCCTTCTCGGGGGCTGTCACGTTACGTTTTGGGATGATAAAGCACTGCAGGAATGTCCACACCTAGACGTTGTTGTGAGGAAGGAGGGCGAAAACACGCTTCTGGAGCTGGTGCAAAACCTAGAAGCAGGCAAGAGTTTCCGTAACGTGCTAGGCATAACCTACAGAAAAAACGGAAAGATTGTGAAGAATGCAGATCGACCCTACATAGAAGACCTTGACAGCTTACCCTTTCCAGCTCATCATCTCTGGCCTCTTGAACGTCTTCGAAAATACGGAAATGTAATGTTCCCCTTAACGACGAGCCGGGGCTGCATATTTTGGTGCGAGTTCTGCTCGGCGGTCAGGATGTTCGGTCGAAGATTTCGGATGAGAAGCCCTAAAAACGTCGTGGACGAGCTTGAATATCTTCACAACACTTACGGAGCGGACAATTTCACTTTTTATGACGACGCGTTCACTGTAGACCAATCTAGAGTTGAGGAAATATGCAGAGAAATTCATAATCGAAAACTTAAGATAACGTGGGATTGCGGGACCCGTGTTGACATGGTTACAAAGGATTTGCTACTCAAAATGAGAGAAGCCGGATGCATTGCCGTATGGTTCGGTGTCGAGGCGGGGTCACAGCGGATTATAGACGCCATGGGAAAGGGATTTACTTCAAATAAGACAAAGAAGGCCTTTAAACTGGCAAAAGAGGCTGGGCTAATGACCATTGCAAGTGTAGTTTTTGGGTTTCCAGGTGAAACGCGAGAAACCGCACTGGAAACCATTAAGTTCATCGAAGAAATAAATCCCGATGACGTAGGTTATTATATAGCAACGCCTTATCCTGGAACTCCAATGGCTGATTATGTGAAGAAGATGGGTTGGCTAAGGGTAACTGACTTCGACAAATATGATACAGCGACTCCCATCTTTGAGCTGCCAACATTAAGTATGCAAGAGTTGAGAGAAATCCGCGAAAAAGCTTTTCACAGGTTTTATCTCCGTCCCACCTATATTCTCCGCATGTTTGCTAAAGGTGGGACATATGGTTTTTCAGCAACAAAAACAGCACTTGCGCATCTCCTCAGAGCCATCAAATCCAAACTTAAGCGTTTATGATCCGCAAAGATGGTTTTCTTACTTGAGCTGTACTTGATTTGATGTGTAAAAAATGTGTGCTTGAATCCTCTTTTGCCTGTTTGAATATTAATTAGAAGTTACATACATTTTATTTCATATGTGTGCTATGAACTCTAAATGTTGGGGGCTAGTAGGTATTTGTCTTTAGATGAAGATCTTCGAGAAAGAATTCGTGAAGCAAATGTTGCCGTTCATCGGTTTGAGGCAAAATATTACGAGTTGGTTCATCCAGAAGTATATAATAGATATGAGCAGAAGAGAATAAACTCTACATTAAAGATGGTGGACAAGCTCGTAGCGGATAATCGGGAGCGGTCAAAAAAGGCTCTTGATGTTGGGGCGGGTACCGGAAATTTAACTGGTAAGCTTCTACAGATGGGTTACGAAGTAACTGCAACAGATATTTCTGTGGAAATGTGTAAGATTTTGGAAAAGAAGTATAAAAATTATTTAGAATCTAAAAGATTGATTGTTATTAACTCGCCGATAGAATATGTGAATTTTGATAAAGATGAATTTGACTTAATCACTTGTTATTCTGTGCTACATCATCTACCGGATTACGTGGATGCTCTCCAAAGACTTTCTGGCTTTTTAAAAAAAGGAGGCGTGATGTATCTAGATCATGAAATATCTCCATTTTATTGGAAGAATGAATCAAGCAATGTAGCGCGTCTGGTGAAACTTATTTATTTTCATTCTAATCCATTGCTTAACACTTTATGTTTCATGATTATGGGAGTAAATGTTCCTTCTTTTGATTATTCTCTGTCTGATTATTGGCACAAGAAGGAGCATCCTTTGGACCATAAGAAAATAAGATGTGTGTTTGAGCGGGAGAACTATGAGTTTTTTGAGCGCGTAGATTATCACCTTAGAGGAACATGGTTTTTGAATCCAATTTTTTATTTATACACGTATTTTTGCAGACCTGAAACGAGTTTTTGGGTTGCCAAAAAGTGAAATGCATATTTTTATGAATTTTCTTGTGCTGATCGAACGCGTATAATTGTTATGCTCAATGCTGCGTATGCAGCAAAATATTTAAACCCAATAACTAACATAATCCCTGACGTAAATTAAAATTGAGGAATGAAAAATGAAATTTAGCAAAAATAACCTAAAACTATCTACTATCACTTTAATTCTATTGTTAACTATATCTGCTATAATTGTTGCTTTACCCGCTGCCACAGCACAGCCAGGAACTACATGGGGCACATGGCCTATAATTACGGTCACACCTGACGTAGTAGGCGTTAATCAACCAGTATTGATTGCGTATGGTCTCACACGCCAAGTGATATGGCCGCAGACTGGATGGAAAGGTATAACCATTACAATCACAGCACCTGACGACAGCACTCAAACTCTGG
>SOJY01000103.1 GCA_004376385.1 Candidatus Bathyarchaeum sp. | reverse complement strand
GACTAAATCAGCGCCAAAAGCCAAGGCGCCAAAAAAGGCCTCCCAAGGCGATACGATACTTGCCATTATCAGAAGATCCAAGAAAGGCGTTGACAGGGCGACCTTGATAAAGAAGAGTGGCTTTGAGGGCAGGAGAATGCGAGATATCCTATACAAGCTGAAAAAGCAGGGTAAAATCAAGGTTGAGGGCAAGGGTATTTACCTAATAGCCTGATCCATCAATCTGGAAAAACTGGGACTATTGGGAATTCTAGACTACATTCTGAATACTTCAATAAAAAGCGGGTAGTTGCGGGTCAAACTTTATGCAAGCTATGTTGCCTCACCGCCGTATGAGATGAAGACTGCATAACCACCATATGTTGTGGTTGGAAAAATATCTTACAGGGTTTCTTATCCCTGGCCACAGTTCCGGATATGAAAGTCACATCTGAGAATTCTCAGCCGGGTGATATTTACAGGATCTGGGAAGATATCAAAGGTTTTCATTCCCCCCATTTTTAATCGGCCTTCCATGACATATCTCAACCATGGCTTAAACTTCTCTCCTGAGAATATCACACGTTTTTCGTGAGTTGACGCAGATAGACGTTTGAGTTAACCGGACGGCGGACGATAACTAACCGGCTCGAACCATCGAAAATCGTTTCAACAGTGTAGCCGTTGAATCGCCGGAAAAGTAGCAGCTCCGGTTGAACGATTTGTTATCCCTCGTGCTATGCGCTATTAACTAGTGTCCATCCACGAAAGGTTAACCTTCTGAAATTTCAACGAAAAAAGGGCATTTAATGGTGGACAAATGTTTTCTTTTTTGTTACAAGAAAACATAGCCTGGTGAAATAACAAGGAAAGACGAATAAGGAGCCACCAAAAATTGCGCAAAAAGAATCAACAACAGATGCCCTTGATGCCTTGCACTCTTGAGCACCCCCGGGCCAGAGAACTGGAGCGGATAAGTCAGATTCTTGATGATATTCCTACCATCACGGACATGGTTTTGCAAGACCTTACCCATGGCGTAAAGAATCGACATTGTGGAGCAGAAGGGATGAGTGCGGAGCAAGTGCTTCGTGCTGCCATCATCAAACAAACCGAAGGGTTCAGCTATAAAGAACTTGCCTTTCATCTGATCGATTCCCGTACGTACCGCAGCTTCTGTCGTATTGGTATCACGCATAAGGGTTTTAAGAAGTCCGCCCTTTGCAAAAATATCAAGGCTATTTCGCCTGAAACCTGGGAAAGCATCAATAGGCTTCTGGCGGCCTATGGAGAAGATAAGAAAATCGAAAAGGGCAAAGAGGTCCGCATCGATTGTTCCGTTGTCTGCTCGAACATCCATGAACCTTCGGATTCCTCTCTTCTTTGGGATTCGGTGCGTGTCCTTACTCGGATCCTCGGTAGAATGAAAGAAGACCTTGGCGTAGACATTTTATACACAGATCATCACAGACGTGCCAAGAAAAGAACCCTTGAAATATTGAACGCAAAGAGCGAAAAGGCCAGAGTTAAACCCTACAAAGACCTTCTGAAAGTTACTTACAAGACGGTCGGTTATTCAAAAAAGGCCGCGTCCATTCTCGATTCCCATGTCTTTCATGATGCCGGAGAAATGGCGCTGGCAATGGCTATGACTAAAGATCTTGAGGAACTTATTCCACTGGCCGAAAAGGTTATCGATCAAACTACACGAAGGGTCATCAATGACGAAAAAGTTCCAGCTGCACAGAAGGTTGTTTCCATCTTTGAACCACATACCGATATTATTAAAAAGGATCACAGGGAAACATACTATGGTCACAAAGTTTGTTTAACTGGTGGAGCGTCCAATTTTATCTCCGATTGTTTGATAGTTGAGGGCAACCCTGCGGACTCCACACTGACCTGCGACATGCTGGATCGTCATGAGCAGATCTATGGGCATTATCCTTTAAATGCGGCGTTGGATGGTGGATTCGCATCCAAGGCTAACCTCAAAGCTGCTAAGTCGAGAAATATTAAAAACGTTTGCTTTGCCAAAAAACGCGGCCTCAAAGAAGAAGATATGTGCCAAAGTCACTGGGTATATAAGAGGCTTCGGCGATTTCGTGCGGGTATTGAATCAGGGATCTCCTGGCTTAAACGCTGTTTCGGTTTTTCAAGGTGTACGTGGAAATCGTTTGAATCTTTCAAGAGCTATACCTGGTCTTGTATTGTATCTGCTAACCTTTTTACACTGGCCCGGAGTGCCAAATCAGCAACTTAGTGAAATGACAGTAAATACGGAATGGAACATGCAGATCATATGCACAAGTATGTCAATTTTACGGTAAATGGGTTTTTTATTGACTCCAACGGCAAAAAGAATGCGTTTTCCTCAGGCAAATGGGCCATGTCGCTGTGTGCCAAATCCGAAAGTTGCTCAAAATAGGCGATTTATGGATGGGCACTAGATAACATAAACATTCATTCAAACGGTATAACTTTTCAAACATTATGGAATATTTTTTCTGGTACAAACTTACACTGAGTTTTTTGGTCGGCAGCGCCTGGATCACTTTAAGTACTATTATTGCTGAGAGATATGGCAGTAAAATAGGCGGTCTCATCGGCGGTTTGCCCTCTACGGCTTTTATTTCATTATTATTTATCGGAATTACCCAAACTCCGCTTGTAGCGTCTGAGGCTACTACTGTTATTCCCCTGGCCCAGGCTTTCAACGGGCTTTTCATAATTGCTTACATCCTTTTAGTAAGGCGAGGAATAGGGGTTGGCCTGATGGGCGCCTTACTGGTTTGGTTCTTTTTAGCAAGCAGCTTGTTAGCCAGCGGTATGATCGACTTTTGGATATCTGTAATCGGTTGGGCCTTACTTGTTTTGGGCTGTTACCTGATAGTCGAAAAATGCATGGATGTTTCTTCGCAGGGCAAAGTAAGCGTTCGTTATACTTCCTCGCAGGTGATTTTTCGAGCTCTTTTTGGCGTAATTGTGATTGTTTTTTCGGTTTTTATGGGCAAAATTGGTGGGCCTGTTTACGGGGGAGTTTTCGCAACTTTTCCGGCAGTATTTCTCTCAACACTTTTAATTACCTATCGAACAGGAGGTGCAAAATTTTCGCAGGCTGTGGCAAAATCGCTTATGGTGAGTGGGATGATAAACGTGGTTATCTACGCGATTGCCGTGAGGTATTTATATATCCGGACAGGATTGCTATACGGAACTGTAATCGCCCTTGCAATTTCCGCTGTTAGCGCGTACTTAACTTTTATGTTTATGAGGGCAAAATTGTCGTAGCAGAAAGAACTTAGCGCGGCTTCGCTGCAATTAAAAATTAAAAATGGCTCGTCAGGAAAATCTATGGGTGAATTCCGGTTCGGGAAGTTCGCCCATCGTCAGAAATAGTGCTATTTTGAGGACTTCATAGTTCCGAAAGCCGTAGGATTTTCTCGTAACAAGATTTATTTTGCGATTCAGGCCCTCAACAATGCCTGAAGAATACTGCTTTTGCGCCTTGAACCAATTCATGATCAGTGAGCGAAGGGGTCAGCCCTTGACATTGGAAATTTCATTTAACAGGGCTGTTAACCTTTTTTTGAGTGACCGGTCTTTGTCAATCTTCTCTGAAAACCTT
>SOJY01000227.1 GCA_004376385.1 Candidatus Bathyarchaeum sp. | reverse complement strand
TAAGCATGTCTCTAACTGCTGCTCGAATCGCCGCGCTTCGACTTGGATACATAGCCGCTCTTATAAGTTCCTCAAGTCCTTCTAAATAGGCTTCCGGGAGGAGAAGTGTTACAAGTTTCATCAATTTTCACCTCAACGCTTAGCATATATATGTAGCTATTATCATACCATTATTGAGCATATATGGTTTTTAGCACATGCATGCATCCTTCTTTGGATAACGATTTTTATTGTCTGTTCGGATTTTTCCTTTCGTTCTTTTTACGGACGTTCTAGACGTAAGTTCATTGCTTTAGAATGAACCGCACTAAATGTTCGACCTGGTAATCGTTTTAGTATTTCATCGATCGTCGCTTCTGACGGATAAAGTTCTCTAAGTATTTCAGTCTCTTTCTTCGACCACTTCTTATATCGCATACGATCACCTCTCTTTCCGTTCAATTATTCTTCGTTCTTTTGATGCATGCATTATCAATTTCCTGACATTTCTTACAATATTCGATTGCTTCTTCCTTAGAACTAAATATGGTTTGAATTACTGGAAGATTATCAACTAACTTATTACAGTCCACTTTATGTACCGACAACACTATCTTCCTGCGTATGCGGTTCTCTCTCGCTTTGTCGTAAATTTCCTCTTTCGATTCTTCATGGTTTTCTTTCCGTGTAAGATTCTCTCTCGCTTTGCAATGTGTTTCCTCATAGGTTTCTTTTCCGAATCTTGAGCCTCTATCACATCTACTATTTCAGAACATAATTTCTTTATCTTCATAATGTCTATCTGACTTCTCAGTTTCATTAACTCCGTCTCAATTTGAGCGTAGAGAGTTTCTATCTCTAGGAGTAAGCTATCTCTATTCATTCTAAAGCCCTTCTTTTCTCTCCTTATCTAAGCGTAGAGTGATTCGTGACATGAAGCACAGACACATGTAGAATCCTTTTTCTCAAAACCGCATATCCGAAAGAGCCACAGTTTTTCTTCTCCAAGATGTTTCCCTACGAGTTCACTTATGTCCCTAACTAAATCCTTTATTTTCAGCTGGGAGAAGAAATCTCCTGTAGGCTTCAAAATCTCTTCTTCAATTAGGTAAATCTGATAAAGTATCTCTACTACTAGGTCATCTTTGTCCATGCTTATCACATCTTCTTAGTGTATGTAAAGTCTTTTTCCTCTGGAATCTTAGCTTTCTTCTCTATTAACCTTCTCTCACTGCATTAATAATAGAACATCTTTCCTTAAATTATTAATGCAACCTCAAATGAAAATAGTAAAGAGATGCCTCAATAGATAAGAAACTGGGTGTTCTATGATGTCTCGTTGGGAAGATGTGTTATCTTTGGAGGACGAAGAATATGTTGTTGCAAGCTGGGGAGCTGATCTTTCTATTAAGGGGGGTAAACTCATTCAGAACAAGAGAATGAAATCGCCAAAACTTGTTTTGACTAACCGTAGACTTGCATACCTTGGGAAAGAGAAATTGTTTGGTGGTATATACGAGTTCTTGCTTAGTATTCCGTTGGAATCTATCAAGGTTCTAATAGCTGGAGGACGTCTCCTTAAGCATGTTAAGATACGTACTGATGAAGGCGAGTATCAAGCTGGATATCTTATACCTGAAGGGATAAAACTCGCCAATGACTAATTGCTCTTGAGTTGATTTGAGGAAAATCGATGATTATTTAATGCATGCATCTTCTACTTTAAGAGGTTCAATGCGTATGCACACATGCACAGACGTGTAAACATTAATTAGTTGTGCGTTGAGATATTTTGGTCACGGTGGGTTGTGATGACGCTGTATTTGATCCAACACGCTGAGTCCAAGCGGAAGGATGAGGATCCGGCAAGACCTCTCTCGAAGAAAGGATGGGAAGACATCAGAAAGGTAGCAGAGTATGCCGAGAAACACTTGCACATTCAAGTCAGCCAGATATATCACAGCGGCAAGCTGCGGGCTCAGCAGACCGCTCAAGTTCTGGCTAACCATCTCCGTCCTACAAAAGGAGTGATTGTTGCTGAAGGATTAGACCCTCTGGCTAATCCCAAGATGTGGAAGAACCGACTGACTGAAACCGCTGAGGATATCATGATAGTGGGTCATTTGCCGCATCTGAGCAAGCTTGCTGGCGAGTTGCTCACTGGGGATGCGAATAGAGAGGTAGTGACCTTTACGAACGGGTGTATTGTCTGTCTTGAAAAGGGTGAAAAGGGACTATGGAAGGTTCGGTGGATGATTACGCCCGAAGTAGTCCCTAAATGTGACGACACAGGCTTGCGTCTCGGGGCTCCAATAGAGGAGGCTCGGAAGATTCTTGAAGAAGCAGCGGCTGTTGCAGAACAGAGAATCAAAGAAACCATGCGATGCATGCATGGATCGCCTTCGATTTGAAAGACAAAGCTTCTGACCGTGCTCGCATAGTTGTCTTTGCATGCATGCAACTTAAACAATGTTGTTTTTAGTGGTTGGAACATCAAGAAACCACTAAATCAACCACTAAACTCCTTTTTTGCTATTTCTGAGAAAAGACGATTTAAACGATGTTTAAGGATTTTAAAATGCAATGTTATAGAATATTGTTTCTGAAGTGTTAAATGTTTCAATTGTATATTTGTAGGATAGAGAAGGGAGAAAAATGAATAGAAAAGCAGTTTCTGGATTGGTGTTAACGTTGCTATTAACTGTTATGCTGATGTTCATTCTCCATCCGATTCATGCAACACCTACAACACTCACCAATGAAACACCCATAGATAGTAAAGATCTCCTAAAGCTTGGCTCAACAAGCCACACACCCGAATGGAACAAAACATACGGAGGACCAAGCTATGATTATGGGTATTCGCTGGTCCAGTGTGATGACGGAGGATACGCCGTAGCAGGCCACACATACTCTTTTGGCGCTGGTAGCTGGGATTGTTGGTTGGTGAAGGTCGATGTATCTGGTAACGTGGAGTGGAATCAGACATACGGAGGAACAAGCGATGATTTAGCCCGTTCCGTGGTTGAGACGGGTGACGGAGGATACGTCATAGCAGGTTACACATCCTCTTTTGGCGCTGGCTCTGCTGATTTTTGGCTGATAAAGCTTGTAGGACCTCCACTTCCAGAAACTATAGACAGATTGAAGACAAAAGTGGAAGAATTAGGATCACAGGGTGAAATAGTCAATCAAGGCATAGTTACAAGCCTCATTGCTAAACTGAATGTAGCTCAAAAACTGTTTGATGAAGGGAAGATAGACCAAGCCAAGAACATATTGAATGCTTTCATCAATGAAGTTGAAGCTCAGTCAGGAAAACACATAACACCAGATGCAGCAGATGTTCTAATCGAATCAGCAGAATACATACTCACCAATCTATAACCTCTCTTTTGCAAGCATACGTGCACCAACCACTAAAACCACTGCATGCATGCGCAACTTGCTTCTATGTAAACTTGCATACATGCACTAACTCGATTTCTTCTTTCTCTTTGTTTTCTTAGTTGTGGTTTTTCCTTTCCCAGTCTTCTTCCGAGTTGTTTCCTTGGACTCTGCAGTTTCCTTTTTTGTCGTTGTATCCATGCTTCTCTCTAGGCTTGCTATTTTGTAGCTATCCGCTGGAG
>SOJY01000158.1 GCA_004376385.1 Candidatus Bathyarchaeum sp. | reverse complement strand
CATGAAGATCTGTCGGCATTGTGGAGTACGTAATGCACCTACTGCAGTTAAGTGCAGGAAGTGTCATAGCAAGAATTTAAGATGGAAGAAGCGGGAGCTTGTCAAATAGTTCTGTGTGTGCTGACGTTTCAGGCAGAGACATTGTCCATAGCAAAGATTTGCGCAGCGTTTAAAATGACATAAACGAAAGAATATTTATTCTCGTACTTTCTTGAATGGCAACAGACTACACAGGGAGAGATGAGTGTGGTAAGTGCGAAAACGGTGATCGGGTATGTTATATCTGCTGTCCTTTTCGTTTTTGCCGTTATTTTCGCTCTAGCTTCAGCATACGCTCCGATAAGATTAGTTACAAGCGCATTTCTTTTTCTCGCAGGCTTTGGAATACTATACTACACTAGAAAACAACAGCCCATACAGATCACACAAAAACTTGAAGTACCTGGAAAAGTCAAACTTCAAACATTAAGATGCCCCAACTGCTCAGCTTCCTTGGACATAAGTCAAGTGAAAGTAACAAAGGGCGTACCATCGATCAAGTGTTCCTATTGCGGACACATCTTCGAGGTAACTGAGGAACCAAAATGGTGAAAATTCAACACCTGCTTGTACCGCTATTTACCATATTCATCTTCGTGACTCTTGTTGGCACTGTAACCGCACAAAGACAGTATCATCTTGAACACGAGTGGGCAAAATTATGGATTAATCGGGACGGAACCATCGATTTGCTGTACGACATAAGTATAACGCTCGATTCAGGGGACGCCATCAACTTCGCATACGTTGGTCAGCCCAAGGATGACTTCACGATCGGAACGGCAATGGATCAATATGGCCACACGCTGGCAACAATTGACGCAAGTGAAAGAGATGATTACAAAGTGCGCGTCAACCTTTACACTCCACTACCAGCTGGACAGACCGTAAGATTCAACCTCACCACCAACGTTGCCCACATGATCTGGGAAGACGAGGATAACCCTGAGAATGTGGGGATGGAGTTCATTCCATGTTGGTGGGATGCTGACGTAAAAGAACTAAATGTCTCAGTCGTCCTACCACAAGGCGTAACTAAAGAAAACATTAAATGCACCCCGGACTGGGACAATGCCTACTACGACCCAGCTGAAGACAACAGACTCGTCGTGTACTGGGAAAGACATAACCTGCAACCGAATCAACAGTTTCCCTGCGGCGTGTCCTTCTCTAAAGAATATGTTCAACACTATGACGTACCCAAAAAAGATTTGGAGTGGCTTCTCCCAGTCGTCGCATTTCTCTTCATTGCTCTCGCAGCTGGCATTGTAATCTACAAAAGGGTTCCGCTTAGAAGGTACGTAAACCCTAGCATGCGAATGGAAGCTTTGGGAATAAGACACGGCCTAACAGCTGTAGAAGCCTCCCACCTACTAGGTCTCCCACCTACCAAGATCGTGACCGAGATACTATATAGCCTGCTGATGAAGAAAGCCATCTGGGTCACAGCCACAACCCCAACCCTAAAACTCAAGGTCATGGAACCGTTCAAAGACAAAACTGGAACTCCTGAAACACCTCTACGCTACTACGAGAAAAGCTTTCTTAAAGCAGTAAAAGGGGACGGAACCCTGAAAGAAGAAAAACTCGCAGAAACAGTTGTGTTGCTACGCGACACCGTGGAAAAGAAGCTTCGTGGATACTGCCGAAGAGACACTATCAATTACTACAAGACAGTTGTCGGAGAAGCATGGGAACAAGTGAAAAAGGCAGGTACACCAGAACTTGCATCCAAAGCTTACGACGAAAACCTCCTCTGGCTTCTCCTCCACGAAGGCTTCAGGTCTAGAACCGAAGACGTTTTCCGCGAAAAAATGTTTGAACCTGGAATAGGCTGGTGGTGGTACTGGTACGGCTACACCGCCTATCACCCCCACCCGACCTACAAACCAAGCCCAACAACCACAAAACCCACATCGCCCCCAGCCATCCCAGGCGCGGACTTCGCCAACAACATCGCGACATCTGTTGAAAAAACCGCCAATAACATAGTTGCAAACGTGGAGAAGTTTGCGAACTCCATAGTCCCGGCGCCGCCCCCATCTGCGAAAACGTCTAGGGCACCGGCACACCATAAGTCTAGTTGTGCCTGTGCGTGTGCAGCATGTGCATGTGTGTGTGCATGTGTTTCCTGTGCGTGTGCTTGTGCCTCAGGAGGCGTAGGTTGAAGGAGGAATGATTGTGGGTATTCTAAAAAAAGTGAAGAGTGTCGTTGGCAAGGCTCCCAAGACCCCGGTTGGTCTATACTCGTATCGTGGTAAGGGGAAATTCGCTGGTCTAGCTCTTCAACTTCGTGTGGAGCCAAGTGGCGAAGGCTTGCTCGTCATTAACGCAAACACTGTTCTGTACCTGAACGAAACTGCAACAGCTCATGCGTACTTCTTCATGCAAGGCATGCAAACAGAAGAAGCTGTGAAAAAAATCAGAAGAATTTATCGAATTGAGGAGGAAACTGCTCGCAGAGACCATGAGCATATCATTTACACAATCAGCACACTTGCTGAGACAGAGGAGGTCTGCCCTATATCGTTCCTCGACGTGGAGCAGGCTGAACCCTTCACACAAGAGCTGTCCGCCCCAATACGTATGGACTTAGCCTTGACATTTAGGTGCCAAAACGATTGCATCCACTGCTATGCCGGCGGGCCACATGAAACGCCTGAATTGGACACAGACCAGTGGAAAAAAGTGATTGACCGACTGAAGAAAATAGGCGTTTTTATATTTACCTTCACTGGCGGTGAGCCAACCCTCCGTGAAGACTTACCAGAACTTCTGCAGTACGCACAAGAAAAGGGAATTGTCACAGGTCTTATCACAAACGGACGTAGGTTAAAAGATAAAGAATATGTGCAGAGACTCGTGGATGCAGGGTTGGACTTTGTGCAGATCACGCTCGAGTCACATGATCCCACGATACATGATTCAATTACGTCCGTGAAAGGAAGCTGGCGAGAGACTGTAGAAGGGATCAAGAACGCAATCCCCACGCCGATCTACGCTACGACGAACACCACCCTCAACAAGTACAACGCGAATAGTTTTCTTGAAACCATAGAGTTTCTGCATCACCTAGGGCTAAAGGTTTTCGGATGTAACAGCTTGATCTACTCTGGCAGCGCTCCATCAGTAGCCACCGAGTTTGCTTTAACAATTGATGAGTTGAGAAGGCTGTTGCCCAAGATTCTGATCAAAGCCAATGAATTAGGAATGAAGTTCATGTGGTACACGCCGACTCAGTACTGTCAGCTTGACCCTGTCAGTTTGGGGTTAGGCGTGAAGTCGTGCACCGCTGCGAGAGTGAACATGTGTGTAGGACCTGAAGGCCAAGTTTACCCATGCCAGAGCTATTTCGAAAGCGTAGGCAATATCCTCAAAGACAACTGGAAAAAAATCTGGAATCATCCGCTCTGCCTGAGCCTAAGAGCCAGAGAATACGCACCGGAGAAATGCAAGGAATGTCTACAACTACCTATCTGCGGCGGAGGTTGCCCCTTAGAACTAAAAGAAACAAAATACATATGCGCCGAAACTCAATAAGTTTATTATCAATCTTAATGTCGGTTAATATAATTGGTGT
>SOJY01000278.1 GCA_004376385.1 Candidatus Bathyarchaeum sp. | reverse complement strand
CTGAAATGTGCAATCCTGACCATTCGTAGCCTCCTTTCGTTTTAAGTGAATGTTTGATGACTACAACCCACTTAAAACATAGGATGCCTTTTTTTCAACTCTTCGCATTATAAAACGTTAACGCTTATCTTCATGCCATTCGTATCTCTTACCTTTCTCTTTTTGTATAAGGGGGACATAGGCCCAGAATACCCGTCGTATGCTTCTCGTACAAGGAACAAAAAGCGAGACGTATTCCTGTTGATTCAAGTTCGCATCCAGATCCGCACAATCTCCTTCATCACTTCCTTTGCCATTTCCCACGAGAGAATCTTGGCATTTTTCATAATCTTGTTAATGATTTTGTTCTCGTTCATTGTCTCTGGGTTTACTTTAGCTGGACATTGATTAGAAAGTTCTTCCACATGCGTTGCATGCTTGATGTTCTCTAGATCTGAATTGTTCAGACCCAAGCTCTTAAAGAGCATTTCGAGGTTGCTACTCTCACGTTTCTTGCAATATGCGGCAGTGAGCTTAATAGCTTCTTTGTAGATCATCTCGGATATTCTGGGATTAAATCCAAACTTTCCGTGCTTATTGATGCTGCAATTCAAAGTCTCTTCGAGACCAGGAATAGTCTGTTGCAATTCGCTTGATTCTAATCTTCTCCTTAACATGTGTATTTGGTTGATATCCAAGTTGCTATGGACTATCTTACCTAGAGCAACAACCACAGCCCAGATGATGTGTGGGTGAATTCTGCAAATACGGTCGCTTCCCACAATTTCAGTCAAGAGATGACAAGCTTCTTCTGCGGCTTGTGAGTTGGCTTCACCGGTAACGTAGCCCAATGCTTCGATACAGTAGATAACTGAACATACTATGTGGTTCATTCGGTTGGGCGTCTCAGTCCTCTTTTGGATGTATTCTATGAGTCCTCTAGTGATTTTGAGACTCAGGTCCGGCTTGTCTTTACAGAGCTGGTGAAATGGAATGAAAGCATCTGAAAGTCGTATTAAGTCGTCGCCTGCTTTTTCGTATTTGTAAAGATCTGAATGAAGGTAATCCAAGAGAATATTGGCAGCCCGTGGGGTTGCGAGAATCTTGGCTGCAGTAATTGCACGCATGTAATCGCCTCGTTTCACGTGCAAATCGAGTTCAGCATCTGTTGGGGGATCGTTAGGGATTGTTTGATGAAGCGCCAAGTCTTGATTGCGGACAATGGATGTTTCCCATTCACTATCTAGCCCAAAAAAGAGAAAATGTATGCGCTTTGATGCTACATCCTCAAGAGTCGCGCTGCTCCCTCCCACATCGTACAAGGTTTTGTTGTGAATCGAGCGAACCACGATACGTCTCACATACCCATTGACCTCGGCTTTCACTGGTGTGGACAGTATCTTGGCACTACAATCACTGCTCCTAGTGTAAAGTCCCTCTATGTACACGATACACTTGTCCAAGACTTCAAGATAGACCCTTTGGAGATACAACACAAGCTGTGCTATCCGAAGTGCATCTTCCCCATGAAAACAAAGGCAATTGTAGGGTTGCTGCATATACATGAGGTTGTTCATATATCTTCCTCCTTGCTTTACAGTAACGAGATCGGGCGATACTTTAGTATTCCGATTTCTACTATTCATTCTTAATCCTCTTTGTTGACAAAGTGCTCAGTATATGTCTATTCCAGCTTAGGATATGAAACTTCCTTTCAATCCTTAACAAACCTCTTCGAGGTGAGCGGTTTTCAGATCCATCCGGATTCAAGCCGCTCCGTTTACTCGTGAGCATCTTTTTTGTTTGATGTGGGCCACCAGCCTGCATCCTCGTGTAAGACAATTATTGTAGCCAGAACGTCGGCAATAATACCTCCCACATGAAACGGGACAGACTTACAAAGTTCTTTATAATAGGCTGCCGAAGAGTGCTCGTAATCAAATGTGCAAGGCGTTTTGGCGAATACGTCGGTCAAATTAGAATCAAACGCTAAAAAACCTCGCACAGTAATTTGGCTCTCCCCTCTCTTAGACCACCTGAGAGGAAATACCATTACTGCTCGATAATAATCTAGATAGTTATCTCGGGCGTTTTGGTACTCGTCAGCATAGTTCTCCAAGTTATTGCAACAGAAGCAATTATAGCTATAAGCCCAATTCCGGCGCCGATCGGAGCAACCCATCAAGGCTGCAGACGCGGAGTTCATCCCTACTGTTTGTTCAATTTCTTTCCTGAGATTCGCGCGCAGAACAGCAGGGTCAGCTGTACAAACTTCGGATCGCGCTAGCGTCCGCACTTTTCGATCAGTAACATTATTGTTTTTTTGGTTGATAAGTTTAATCGAACAATGAAACCTAATCGGTTCAAGACCTAGTGATGTAGCGAAGGCGTTACGGAATCTGGTTGAGAGAAACTCGTAAATCCTGGTGTTGTCTTTGGACGTGCCATCCAATGATAGATGTCTGTCGATAACTACAGTTCTGATAGCATGAATAGCTTCCTGGTGTAGCGCTGATATCAACGTAATGAGCGACGTACCCTCTTGACCAATAAGCCACTCGGGTGTCGTTTCTAAGACATTTGCAATTGCTGAAATTGTTGAAAGACTTGGTTTTGACCCCCTTTCGCCAGAAGTAAGTTTAGCTATGGTAGATAGACTCAACTCAGACTGTTTTGCACATTCCCTATACGACATATTCTTCTCGGCCAGCCTTAGCTTAAGTCGTTGGGCAAGTATTGTGGAAAAGCTGGACGCGGACTTCGATGCTGAATCACGCTTCAGGCGAGCCAACCGGTGGCTTTTCTTTTTACTCCCAGGCGTTATTTGGCCGGCGGCGGACATTTCGAAACACCCAAACACACCCAAGGACAAGCCTTGGGCATACCACATTAGTAAGTGCTTGTTAACACACTATTATATAACTGTTAGTTTATTGTACAATATAATGTATGCCGCCGCGCGTGTCCAGCCAAATTCATGTTTTTTTTTAATTTTTTTTTGTGTTCGTCTCGCTTGCTCTTATTTACCTCTTACTGCGTCGTCGTTTGTTCTTTCTGTCTTTGCTTGTATTGAGTTAAGTGCTTATATCACAATGAATTATCTCCTTTTGTGTTGCGGTAGAATCGTCAGGCGGTTCCTTTCGGTGTTTGTTGTTTGGCTGGTGGGGCTAGAATTCCCTTCGCGTCCTTCTCGTACAAGGAACAAAAAGGGTAATGCATTCCTGATATATGCGCTGAGAAGGTCTAAAAGAAGACATCGTGCTTCTGCGGGTGATTTGAGAAAAATAGGGCCAGTTTCACCTATTTCAAATATGTTAAGATTAGTATAATGTTAGCATAAAATCAGTGGTTCGCTCCGTTCAACTACGGTACCTTCAACAGGCTCAGGGTAACCAAAAAAAGTTTATTTTCGGCCATTTTTTTGTTGACATTGTTAGAATTTACGTTAAAATACCCGTATGTTAGCCAGCAGGAAAACATAAACCGCCAGCAGGCGATAGATATAGCGGAGAACCGCACGTTTTCGTATCAGCAGATACACGCCAAAAAGCATTATCTGTCAAGCCAGACAAGGTTTTGAACATTTACATTTGTGTAATTTGGATTTGTTTAGGATTCTTGTCCGCCGTAGTCTTGACGTAGGCGGATAG
>SOJY01000234.1 GCA_004376385.1 Candidatus Bathyarchaeum sp. | reverse complement strand
TCTTCTGGCGCCAATTCCCGCACCCTCTTCGCGCTATAAACTATAGAATCAGCCAATTCCACCGCTTCCTTCCCAGTCATTTCACGTTTACGTAAGAAGGGAATCAAAGCGTTTCTTACCTTCTTGTTTCGCTGAGTAAAGAGGGTTCGAACAACTTCAAAAAACGTTTCTTCATCGTCCACTTGGAAAGGTGGAGCCCTAGGCTTCAGACGTACCATCATGGAGTCCACATCTGGCGGGGGATAAAACATGTTTCTAGGGACATAATCCAGAAGCTCCACATCTGCCCTGTAGTAGATAGTAACGGTTAGCCTTCCGTAATCTTTGCTTCCCACCGAAGCCGCTAACCTCTCCGCAAATTCCTTCTGTAGAATCAGAACTGCACACTTAAATTTTCTTTCTAGAAGTCGAAAGAGAAGCGGAGATGAAATGGAGTAGGGAGGAGCTGAAACAACCTTGTTGAAGGGGGGAATAGAGACTTTGAGGATGTCGCCTTCTATTAAATCCACGTTCCGCAGGCTGTGAAGTTGCTTCCTCAAAAAATTCACAAGCCGGGGGTCAACCTCGACTGCAATGACTTTTTTGCATTCTCTAGAAAGAAGTTGTGTCAGAAAACCAAATCCTGCTCCAACTTCTAAGACAATATCATCCTTAGTTAAAGAAGCAAAGGATACTAATCGTTGTAAGATGTCCGAGTTCACTGTAAAGTTTTGTCCCAAGCGTTTTTTTGGGAAAAATCCGTAAAGGCGAAAGAGATGCTTCGCCCGTCGAAGAAGATTAATTCTTTCCACTAGGGCGCTCTCGTAAACAGTCTATATTTGCTCTCGCCAGCCAGTTCCTCCAAAACTCTCCGTGTAATGAGCCTGGAAGGGTTAGGCATGTTGGCGCGATTCCGTAAATCCTCCAGATTCTGGAAGGGTTTCCTATCTCTTTCATCAATAATTTGCCACATGTATTTCTTCCCAATGCCGGGAATCAGTTCTAGACCATGCATTCTAGGCGTTATGGCTTGTGCTGTGTTGAAGAAGTTAATGAACCACTTTTCTCGATTAAGCACTATCTTCTCTACTGTTCCAGAAAGTTCCATCTTAGCGTTGGATGTTAAATCGTCATAGTTTATCCGCCCAATGATATAGGTTATTTTTCTCCTAGAATCTTTTCCAACGTATACTCTGTCAGAGGTCTTGAGGACAACACCGTCTCTAGCGATTGCTTCAAGGAAAGTGAAGTATTCCTCGCCGACTACCTGAATCAGCGCCCCCGCTCTGTACCCTGGTCGAGTCCCCAGCCTTCCATGAGGAAGATAATCTAGAACATAAGCGTATTCTTCATATCTCTTCTCGCTCCTTTCCACTCTTTCCCCGCCCCCGAAATGGTAACAACTAGTTTAGGTGGTATATAATTAGAAAGTCCTTTATTCCTTTTTTCTATACTTGTTCAAAAAAGCCAATATTTTTTCTAGTTTAGAGGATTCAATTATCCTGCGACCACCAGCCAAAAACACTCTGATTTCGTGGATGCTTTCAGGCATAGCATTTATTATTTGCACAGCCTCTTCTTCTTTCACTTCAAATTCTTCAACAAGCTTGTTCACAAGAGTGTCCACTTTATCCAAATCAACTTTTGTGAATTTTGTCGCATAATCGAGGGATCGTCTCTGGAACTGATCCAGTCGTTCCTCACCTATGGATTCCAAGGCTTCTTTTACTTGAGGAACTGTGATGGTGCGTTCCTTTAGAGCCTTTCGCGCCATGTTCTAGGCCTCCTTATGGGGGGTAATGTGTTCGGGGCGAACGATTATTTCTTTGATTGCATTTCCTTGGGATACGTTAACGACGTAACTTCTCCCTCTCTTCGCAGAGATAACACCGATTCTGCCGTGAAATCTTCTATGAGGCATACCTTTATGCATACTGGGGTCTAGTTTAATCACAACCTTTTCATCAGGCTCATAATTATGTAGCAACTTGCTGAGTCCTGTCTTTCCCCGTTCTCTAGGTTTCCTTTTTAGGAGGTAACGGGTTTTTCTACGATAACCTTTCGCTTTTCTTCCCAACTTAAGATTCCTCCATGATGACCCTCAAAACGTCTAACTCGAGAGGCTTAGCTTCAGCGTTGATAATCGAGGCTATGCTAGGGACTGTTCGCCCTTCATCGCCGCTTACCAACTCTTTAATATAAAGCCCTCCTTGACAACGTATCTTCATCTCTGCACGGTTAGGCGCCAACCTCTTTAGATGCGCCTCATATATGTACCTTTCTCGAACTAGATCCGCTCTTCGATGCAAAACACGTAAGGGTGTTTGTTGATGAATGACAGCCTTCGACAATTTTTTAGTTACAGCCTCCAACTCTTCATCCGAAACAGCTCGGTCAAAGTCAATAAAAACTTTGTAAACTTTCGTTGACCCCTCTGCCTTCTTCAATTGTCTAACATCACCTTTGCTCGCCGAACGAAGATTCAAAACCTCGACTTTGCCCCGAGCTTGCTCATTGATGACCTCGGTCAGACCCTGCAAGTCTATGAATCGCCTTCGAGGTCGTTTAACTTCCATAATAAATGGCCTTCCAGTTCCCAGCATCCGAGCATCCACATCTTCTCGCCCAGCAGCATGAAACGCTACATCGTCTCCCCCAGTTTTCTCCAAAAGAGGTCCTGCAATGATCTCCTCGACAGACTCCGAATACATCTTTCCGGTCCCGTTACACTTCGGGCATCCCTCGCCTCTACAACGTCTACAGAACCACTTTGATTGGGGAATATCGCGAACAAGTTTCTTGTATGCCCCCCGGATATAGAGAGGATTAGATTGAAGAATAATCTCTCCAGTGAATGGTCTAACGAGAACCACCACGTCAGGCTTTTTGTATTCAGCCAGTTTCTTTGTAGCCACGGCGATCTTTTTCCCGATATCTCGACTGAATTCGTTCCGCATGCTTTCGCCATATCCTACCTCAAAGCGGGCCTTAAACTCGTCTTCTCTCTCTTCAACTGTGGTCGGCAGTTCTATACCAACGAGGAAAGTAGTATACTCGTAGGCTTGAAGCGTCTCCAAGGCGTTTTCTACCAGCGTATCCACGCTTTTGAAGAGCCCCTGACAGAGGAAACATTCCTTCGTTTTTCTATGCCTTTTTCTCATGTTCCTAAGTATCTCAGCGGCCATCTCGAAAGCTCCGTTCGCAGCTAGGATTCTGAGATTTGAGAATCCTACTTTCTTGCCGGAAAGCGCTAACTGATGATTTTTCATTGTTAAAAGGAGCTTCAGAGTTTCGCCTCGTTTTTGATCATCAAGTCCATAGCCAAGGAGAGCAAATTGTCTCCCTAAACAGTGGTCACATATCGGATGCGCTTCAAGCATTTCTTGCGCCTTTTTGAGTAGTTCCACGAAAATTCCTCGTTATTTAAGTAATGAAGTTCAATATCTGATTTCGGATTTCTTTCTCAGGCTGTGGGAAGACCTTTTCCGAAGAAGGGCATCCGCTTTCTTCTAAAGGTTTTCATCATTTTTTTCATGTTGTTATACTGGGTTAGTAGTTCCTTCACTTCTTTTTCTGTGGTGCCTGATCCGCGGGCAACTCGGCGGATTCTGGATGATGAAAGAATCTTGGGTTTCTCCCTTTCTTTTGGTGTCATAGACTGGATTATCACACGCCATCTTTTGAGGGCATCTTCAGCCATGTTCATCTGTTCGTCAGGAATGTTGTAGCTCATTCCTGGAATCATCTTCAGGAGGTGCTTTAAGGGCCCAACTTTCTTCATAGACTCAAACTGTTCATACATGTCCGTGAGAGTGAATTTTCCGCTCATAAAGGCGCGAACTTTTTTCTCAGGCACCTTCACCTCTGCATCACGCACTTTATCAACGAGGCTCTGAAGGTCACCCATACCCAACAATCTGCCTACAAATCGGGATGGAATAAAGGGTTCAATGTCGCCAAGCTTCTCACCCGAACTGATGAACTTTATAGGTGCTCCGATGGCAGCCACCGCCGAGAGGGCGCCTCCTCCCCTAGCAGAGCCATCAAGTTTCGACACCAAAATAGAGCCGATTGGCGTGGCTTCGTGAAGCGCTTTAGCCTGTATAGCTGCTTGTTGACCAATGGTTCCGTCGATTACCAAAATCGCTTCGTCGGGCTTTATTGCCTTCTCCAGCCGCTTCATCTCATCAATCAAGTCCTTCTCTTCTTTGTGGCGACCAGCAGTGTCAATAATGACAAGGTCATAATCCTTGAATTGTTTCAAACCTCTCAAGGCGATCTTTTCAGCTTTCTTTTCTTTTGGTTCACCATACATGGGAATGTTTGCTCTGCCTGCCAGCTGATTCAGTTGGTCGTAGGCTCCAGGTCTGTAAGTGTCCGTGCAAACTAGGGCAGTTTTTAAGCCTCTTTTTTGGAAGTATTTCGCCAATTTTCCAGATGCGGTGGTTTTTCCTGACCCTTGGATTCCCACAAGCATCAGAACTTTCCTTTTCCCGGGTTCTATCTTCAACGAAGCAGGTTTTTCACCCAGAAAGCGCGTTAACTCCTCATAAACCACTTTTACTATGTGTTCTCTTCTAGAAACTCCTGGAGGAACCTTCTCTTTCAGTGCCCGTTCCTCGATTCGTTTAGAAACTTCGAGAACCATCTTAACATTAACGTCGGCTTGGAGTAGCGCTCGCTGGATGTCGCGGACAAGTTCCTTTACTGTTTTCTCGTCCATAACTGGTGCTCTGAAAACCTTCTTTAGTGCAGCGTTTAGTGAGGAGCCGAGACGATCCAGAACCATGTTCTTCTCCCACTTAAAAATAGAGTTGTCTTTTATAGGTATTTAGCTTTGTAGCATAATTCTTTTCTCTTAGTTAAAGATATCTAACTGGGGGAATGATATATTGTCAGAATCAGTTAAAATCGTGGAGAAGAAACCTATACCCTCTGAGGCTACGATGATCATTGGACTCCCTGACGTGGGACTCGTAGGCCTCATAGCAACATCCTATTTGATATCTGAACTTAACTTGGAAGAAATAGCATATATGGACTCAGACCTGCTTCCGCCCGTTGTTGTCTTACACAAGGGGGTGTCTCATGCGCCTCTACGAATCTACGGAAACAAAAACTTGATCGCTGTGATTTCAGAGTTGGCGGTTCCAGCGCCGGCTATATATACGATAATGCGAGAAATTGTGGATTGGGGAGAAGCCAAGAAAGTTAAAAGAATAGTGTCCATGGGAGGAATCCCCATAGAAAGCAGGCAATCAATTAAGGAGCCTGAAGTTTTTGGCGCAGCGTCCAACCAAGAGTTGCTTGATACGTTAAGCAAAAAGGGTTTGAAGATTATGAATGAAGGCTACATAGTTGGTCCCCAAGCCCTTAGCATGCGATACAGCGTCAGTAAGAAGGTGCCAGCCATAGCAATCTTAGCCCAATCTTTCTACAATTATCCTGATCCACAGGCGGCTGCTATGGCGTTGAAGGAGCTCTCAAAGATTTCAGACGTCAAGGTGGACATCTCCAAACTTCTTGAGAAAGGGGAGGAAATCCGATTGAAAGCTAGAGATACGATGAAGCGCACTCAACAGGAAATGAATCGTATGCAAAAAGCTCAGGAGTATGATCTCCCATTATACGTTTAGGGGAAAGTGTCCATGGTGTCTGAGAAAAGAAAAAAACGTTCAAATTTGGATATACTCGACGAATATCTAGAAGAGCTTAAGACCTTGACAGACAAAATTATGGGATCCTCCTTCCCTGAAGGTCCCAGTTGGAATACGGAAACTTGCTGTCTCCACGCTCTATCTAACGTTTTCATAACCCCCAGAGAAGTTATTGTCACAGCGGACCTTCCAAATATTGAACCTGAAACAGTAAAGGTTGAGATGGTGGATGAAAACCTCATCGAGATTACAGCTAAAATGAAGAAAAAAGTGCGGTTCGCCGATTTGGGCATATATCATAGGCAGGGGCAATTTTCTTTCCTACGTTGCCAAGGTCGCGTAGATGTAGCGGTTGATGCAGAAAAAATGAAAATCTCCTGTGAAGAAGGCATCCTAGAGGTACGATTCCCAAGAAAGAATAGGCATGAACTCAAAAGCGAATAACCAAATGAAGCCTCAAAACAGGTTTTTAGATTCGTCACAAATCCGACGGCTCTTCTTGCATCATCGGCCTCGTCTAAAAAGTCTATCTTAATTGCTAATGAGTCTTTCTGAGTTCTTCCAAGGCTGAAGCAACAATCAAAGGGAAGGCTATTGTGGCGTCGCAGATAACGGTTACCTCTTTTCCTTCAGGCTTAACTTTTCCCCAGCTAATTGCCTCTTTCAAAGTAGCTCCGCTTAGACCGCCGGGTTCTGGACGATCCATTGTGATTTGGATTGCACGGTCGACGCCTTCTCTGAAAGTGTTGGCGAATAAGGCGAAGTGTTTGGGCCAGCCTCCGCCTAAAATTATAATTCCTACTTTTTTGGCTTCGTAAACAATGTCCACGATCGTGTGCGTGTCAAGGAGCGGGTCTATCCTCAATTTTTTGTCTTGCCCGTACATCCACATGTGGAAACCCGCTATGGAATCGACTAAGCCGGGGCTTATTACTGGAACTCCTTTCTTTGCTGCGGTGGCGAGGATTGAGTTGGGATCAGAAATGTTTTTACCGATCTCGAAAAGAAGCTCGGTGGTGGATATGCGTTCTCTCTTTTTTTCAGGTATGTTTTCGAGGGTTTCGTATATCCAGTCTTCTAAGCCCTTGAAGGCGTTCTGTTTAATGTAAATATCGCCTATTCGCCCAATATCTTTGGTCTTTAATTCTTCATCTTCAGCAAGAAAGGTGCCTATCCAGTGACGGTGCCCAAGGGCTTCCACCATGTCGTGCACCATGTTAGCTCCGGTTGTCACAATTGCATTCACGTATTCTTGGTCTATCAAGTCTCTAATGATTTGCCTCATTCCCCCAGGAACCAGAGGACCTGCTAAGGTCAAAAACACAGTATAATCTCTGTCACTGAATATCTCCGTTACAATTTCGGCTGCCTTGCCAATGTTTCCGGCGCCAAGCACCCCACATTCGTTCATTTCAGAAACAAGGGCGCCTACTGTTAAGCCATTATTCAGTTGCATATGTTTTACGCGCTTCAATTCTTCCCGCCACGGTTATAACTACTCTAACGAGTAAAGATTTGCGATTAGCGTTTTAAAAAGGTAGTTACAGAGACCAATTTCAGGTCAGAAAAGAGAGGGGTTAGCCTTTTGTTCGGGTTATTCGGGTTCTGCCCAGAATTTGCCAATATTCAACTTCAACGCCGGAAGCCAATTTAGATTTTAAGGATTCATCCTCGGGGTAAGGCGCTTCAGTCATCTCGTAAGTTTCCAAGTCCATCAACTGAACAGCCGCTGGCAACAAGGCGATAACTTGCCCAGTTTTTTTCTCTATTAGAGGAACGTCAACACGAGCACTAACAGGCTTCACGAGGGTTCTTTTTGCTTCATCAAAAACGCCTATGGCGACGATACGAGCCTTTGCGGAGCCGTGTTTTCCAGGTTTTGATTTGGTGTAGTTCACTATTTTGCATGGCTCATCATTGATGAGTATATAACTGCCGACTTTTAGACTGCCCAAATCCATAGGTTTGCTCATGTTGTCCAGTTCTCCTGATAGAAGAATTTCACGCATTTCTTGGTTAATAATCTATCGCCTAAAATACACACATTACAATAAGAGCAGTTAGTAACATAAAATAGCCAGTTTTACAGTTTTTTATATTGGGTGTAAACCGAAGATGCAGTTTTCTTGTTGGGAATCAGAAAAGATTAACGTTGGAGAGTCTAGTTATCCTAAAGCTAAAGGTATTTCCAAACAGCATTTTCCATCTTCTGGAGGACAGATTTTCTAAGGTGAAAAACCTTGAAAGGAAAAGCAATAGTTCTGGATACCTCAGCGTTCATAGCAGGTTTTGACCCACTTACAGTCCCAGAGAAGCAATACACAGTCCCCGAAGTTAAGAATGAACTCAATGCAGGTTCCATGCCTTGGATGCGCTTCAACGCAGCGATAGAGAACGGGAAGATTACGATTATGAAGCCGAAAGATTCCTGTTTCCAAGAGATTCTAGAAGCCTCCAAAAAGGTTGGGGACATGCGTTACCTCTCCGAAGCGGACTTGCAAGTTCTAGCCTTAGCGATGGAACTGAAAGGAAGAGGATTAAGCCCGTTAATTGTCACGGACGATTATTCGATACAGAACGTGGCTAACAAAATTGATGTAGAGTTTACGTCGTTAATGACTTTTGGAATAAAGTTTCGTTTCAAATGGATTCTATATTGCCCCGCATGTTACCGCAAATACCCGTCAGATTACAAGTTCAAGTCCTGCGAAGTCTGTGGAACCGAACTTAAGAGGAAGCCAAAGAAAAAGTCGCGCTTATGAGCATTTTGACAGAAGGTTAACAGGTAAAATGGCGCCGGGGATGGGATTTGAACCCATGTGGCGCCAAGCACCACCGGTTGTCTTTTGACCAATATTTGAGTCATTTCGAGACCGGCACATTACCGCTCTGTCACCCCGGCAACCAAAGTTGTAGAGTTTGTTACCACTTAAAAGCGCTTTTGCTCAAAAAATTTCGCAAATCACATCAACAAAGATATTACAGTTTCTGGAAAGCAGCAAACAAGACGACGCTATGTGAAGAATGTGTGAAGTTTCTCTTCTCTTTGTTCAAAGCAGATGTGTTTTAGCCAGTTTTTGTCGTCAGTAGTTGGATAATCTGTTCGGTAATGGGTTCCTCGGCTTTCTTTTCGGGTGTGAGCAGCTTTTGTTATTAAGTTAGCTACGGTCACCATGTTTTTTATTTCAAGAAACTGCGTGTTTACTCCGGTCCCACCAAAAACATCCAATCTTCTGTTTAGATGCTCCAGTTTTCTAAGCATCAGGTCCATTTTTTCTTCGGTGCGGATTATTCCAACATAATCCCACATTGCATTTCTCAATTCTGCTTTGATATAGTTCAGTTCTTGAGTTTCTATGTTAGCGAATGCTGTTTCTTTTTGTTGCGGCGGGGCTTCAATTTCGTTCTTCAGATAGTTTTTTGCTTTTTGTGCTCCTAGAGAAGAGAAAACTACAGACTCTAACAACGAGTTACTCGCCAACCTGTTAGCTCCGTGTACTCCAGTGCAGGTACATTCGCCAAAAGCTAAAAGATTAGCCACGGTAGTCTCCCCATACTCGTTTGTTTTAATGCCCCCGCAAATATAGTGTGCAGCTGGAGACACCGGAATCAGGTCCGTTGTAATATCTACGTCATACTTCAAGCATTCTTGATGAATCATTGGAAAACGATCTAAAATGAAGCCTTTGCCTTTGTGCCGAATATCCAAGTAGACAGGTCCGTTCTTGAGTTCATTAAATATGGTTCTGGAGATAATGTCTCGAGGAGCAAGCTCGCCCATATTGTCGTAACCCAACATGAAACGTTCCCCCCGCGCATTCACAAGAATTGCTCCTTCACCACGAAGAGCCTCAGATATCAAAAAGTGTGGAGCACCAAGTTTGTTCAATGTAGTAGGATGAAATTGCACAAATTCCATATCTTCAATTTTAGCACCTGCTCGAAGGGCCATGGCAATTCCGTCGCCAGTAGCAATTTCTGGGTTTGTTGTATTCTGATAAATGTAGCCGATACCGCCGGTGGCTAGTATGGTTACCCTCGCAAAAATGTCACACATCTTTCTGTTTTTTATATCAAGTATTCTTGCGCCAATGCACCCTGTGTTTTTTAGGATAAGGTCTATGGCAAAGCAATCCTCAAAAACTTCGATGTCTTTGCTTTTGCGGATGCTTTCAGTCATTGATTGCTCTATTTCTCTTCCAGTAGAATCCCCAGAATGCAGCACTCGAGCCATACTGTGCCCGCCTTCGGTAGTCAAATGAAGCTCATCGTTCTCTTTGTCAAATTTTACTCCAAAAGAAAGCAAGTTTCGAATGGCTTCTGGTCCTTTTTCAGCAAGAATTTTCACTATCCGTTTGTTGGATAAGCCCGAACCAACATTCACCGTGTCTTTGATATGTAACTGAACGGAGTCGTCTTTTCTGGTTACTGTTGCTATTCCGCCTTGGGCGAGGTTCGTGTTTGATTCCATGATTTCCTTTTTTGTTACAATTATTACTCGTCCATAGTTGGCGACCTTTAGGGCGAAATTCAATCCGGCTATGCCGCTTCCAACAACTAAGAAATCCGTGTTCAAAGTGTCATCTCCAAGCTCATGTCTAAAACTTGTGCAGAGTGCGTTAGATATCCTAAAGATACAATGTCAATTCCCGTTTTGGCATATTCCCGTATGCTTTCTGGGGTTATAGCGCCCGAGGCTTCCAAAAGCACAGAATCATAAAGGGCGTCTTTACGAAGAGTCTCAAGGGTCTGCTCGATTGCCGCAGGCTTCATATTGTCAAGCATTACAACGCAGGGCGGCTTCAGTCTCAAAGCTTTAAATTTTTTTGCGGCCATTACAGCCTCTTCGGTGGAGGTGACTTCGATTTCTATGAACCCAACCGTATCTGCAAAAGCTGAAGCTTTGGCTATTGCAGTCTCAACGTAATCGTTTACGCCCTTGCTCTTCAGGGTTTCAAGGTGGTTATCTTTGATTAGGATGGAATCCCAGAGCCCAAAACGGTGCGTTAAACCGCCCCCCAAGAAAACTGCTTTCTTGTCAAGATACCTCAAAAGTGTTTTTCTAGTTGCGGCTATTCTAGTGGTATAGCCGTTCAGCGAATCAATCAAACGCTTAGTTTCTGTGGCTACTCCTGACATTCTCTGCAGAACATTTAAAACAATTCGCTCTGTTGCCAAGATATCTTTTTGTCCGCCTTGTATCTCCAGAATTGTTTCTCCATTCAAGACATCTTCGCCGTCTTTTGAATAAGCTTTTACGTCGAGGTGATGCTTCCGGAGAAACCAGCTTACTTCTTCGATTCCCCCGATGATTCCTGACGCTTTGGCTTTCAAGAATGCTGTTATGGGCTCGTTTTTTGGTAGAACTGCTTCGCTGGTTATATCTCCAGCTCCAACGTCATCACTGTATTCTTTAGCAAAAAAAGCGTCTAGCCAGTTAAGATAATTCTTATTGTTTAGATTGAGTTCTTTCCCTTTCTGGTAGGCGGTTTCAACAAGTTTTTGCCTGTCCAAGACGTCAGTCCACATTTAACATTTTGTCCAGAGCCTTTTTAGCTCTGACCCTTATATTTTCTGGAACCGTGACTTTAAACTGCTCCTTCTCTAGAGCATCCAAAACAAGTGCCAAAGTAGTTTTCTTCATTTGAAGGCATGTTCCTCCAGGCGGTGCTTGGAAAAAGACTTTCTCTGGAAACTCAAGCTTCAGCCGCTCTATCACGCCAATCTCCGTGGCTATGATGAACGTTTTATCTGGACTCTGCTTCACGTAGTTGACCATACCAGTTGTGCTAAAAACCTCATCAGCCAAATCAACAACTTCGGGGATACATTCGGGGTGAACCAGAACTTTTGCAGCTAAATGCATAGCTTTTGCGCGGATAAGACCTTCAGGAGAAAATTTGTTGTGCACATAGCACCACCCGTTCCAAGGGATAATTTTCTTGTCAGTATGCCTCATAACGTAATGCGCTAAGTTGGAGTCGGGCACGAATATGATCTCGTCTTCCTCTAAAGAGTTAACCACTTTTGCGGCGTTTGCGCTAGTGCAACAAATATCCGATTCAGCCTTCACATCAGCGGTTGTGTTAACATAGCTCACAACAGCAGCATTATGACACTGTGCCTTCAATTTTCGCAAACCTTCAACATCGACCATGGCTGCCATCGGACAGTTCGCCAGCCGGGTTGGAATCAAAACTGTTTTGTCGGGGTTCAAAATGTAAGCGGATTCAGCCATAAAGTCAACACCACAAAAAACTATGATCTCTGCATCTGTTTCTGTTGCCTTTTTGCTCAATCCATAGGAATCGCCAATGAAATCCGCTACATTATAGATTTCTGGTCTCTGGTAGATGTGTGCCAGAATTACAGCGTTTTTCTCTTTTTTCAGTTTATTTATTCTTTCAATTAGCTCCTTTTTTTCCATTCTACCAACACTACTTGTCCTAAAAGTCTAGAGGTATCTCACAATTTAAACGTATTACGGAAGCTTTGACATGACAAGATCAGCTATATCCAAGCTGTTGTCGTAAATTTGGTGTATCGAAGAAGCAACGGCGAGAAGATGGCTCCCCACATCCGCTGGAAGGTCGAGAATAGCTGTTTCAATCTCGTGAAAGATAGACTCAACCTTTTCTCTTTCAGACCGCACCGACTCTGCAACAGAAACGTCATGATAAAACACAGCACGTATGGCATTTTCGTGAGCGCCATAGGCAACATTATGAAGATGTAGGATAAGTTTCGAAAGATTGTCCGCAATTTTGGCACCGCCTAATTTGATTACAGTCTCACCAATAGAGGCAGAATGGTCGCCTATAGATTCAACCAAACTAGCTACCAAACGGTAATCTAAACAATCGATCGGTAAAATACCGAGTTTTTCGCTCAGCCCCGGATTCTGAATAACTGTTCGAAGAACTCGTACCAAAAGAAAATACAGACGGTTAACTTCGTTGTCCCGTGCAACAACATTTTTGGCTAGTTCCACATCGCCCTCAAGAAGAGCAGTCACGGCGTCACGATGCACTCCTGAAACTATCGAATATTCTCTTTGAAGAATCTTTTGGGGCGGAAAAGTAGAGGGCTCCAAGAGACACTGCATAACAATTTTTGAGTGGTTCTCCTCAACAATCTCAAGACCAACCAAACGAGTTGACGCCTGTTTTACCCGCTCACGGTCTAGGGGGCTAATTCTAGCTTTAGCTTGAACTTGAATTATGTCGCATCCTAACAAATATTTCTCAATGATTACACGATCAAGTAAAGGAGAGGGTATAATCACCGCCACTTGAGGAGTCCGCTCTACATTATATTTCGGATTGATAACTAGTGGTCCATCAGCGGACTCGGTGACGGAAACAACAACTCCACGATCAAGCCCGTTTCGTTCAGCCCAATCTTTAGGGAGACACACGAAAAAGGTTCCGCCACTCGTTCTTTGAATCTTGCGGAGAT
>SOJY01000182.1 GCA_004376385.1 Candidatus Bathyarchaeum sp. | reverse complement strand
GCAAGAAGTTTTTTAAATAATCCACTTTATTTGTTAATATCCAACGGCTATTATTTCGACGCCGTTTACAATAAAATATTGAATGGAGTCATGGGTTTGTCGCAGGTCACATATCGGGTCATTGAAATGTCTGGGCTACAACGGTTTCCTTACGTTGTGGCAAGCGGGGCTCTGATGCTGACCAATAGCACACACAAATACATAGAATCATTTCTTGACCGATTCGTTTACATTATAGCGGGCGGAGCCGTGAAAACCGCCAACAAAATGCATGTACACCTTGACGCTTTCTTAGACCGTTTATGCTATGTTTTAGCGGGTGGAACTGTCGAAACTGCTCGGATAACCCATGAGTATATTGATTCGTTCTTGGATCGGATGGTTTATCTTTTTGCAGGAAAAGCTGTTGAGCACGGACAGAAAATCCAGAAAATGCATAGAGGACCCTTGCCTGACTTCGTTTTGGCAGCCGTGCTCGGCTTCTTCCTAATCATTATTTTGCTTTTATTAACTGCTTTGAGGTAAAAACAAAAATGCAAACCCTATTAATCGCTTTAATGTTGCCCGCGTTGGCTATTCCAGTAGTCTATGTTGTTGGCAAGAAATCTGCGAAAACTTCTGCCTTGATTCTTGCTTTAATTTCTCTGGTTAGCTTGTCTCTTCTTCTAACGTTGATACCCACGGTTCTTAATGAGGGGCAATACATAGAATCGTATTATTGGATACCGACGTTAGGCTCTGATTTCACGCTTTTCGTTGATGGAATAAGCCTGTCACTGGTTATTGTTACGCTAATACTTGTTGCAGCAGCAACGGTGTATTCCATAAATTATATGGAAGAAAAAAAATCGCTTCCCGCATACTACGCGTTAATGAGTCTACTCACCATAGGGCTGGTTGGAGTTTTCATAACATCCAATCTGCTGTTCTTCTATTTCTGTTGGGAACTTATGCTTGTTCCAACATACTTCATCATAGGCGGATGGGGATACAAAGACTCCTTCAAAGTTGCCTTCAAATTCTTCATCTTCACCCATGCCGGAGCAATTTTCGTTCTCTTAGGCATCGGCGCCATCTACATGCTTACCGGCACCCTTGACATATTCGAAGCACAGGCACTTCTGACGACGGTAGACCCAAGTACCCTGAATTGGGTGCTGCTATCATTCACTGCAGGATTCGCTGTAAAAATGGCTATTGTTCCCCTTCACATGTGGCTTCCAGACGCGCACGGTGAAGCACCCGCACCGATGTCTGCGCTCCTCAGCGGAGTAATAATCGGAGCAGGAGGATACGCTATTTTGAGGATATCTCTTGGAACCGTATATTCTGCAATGATGCCTACTGGGAATGAATTCTTGTTAGTGTTAAGCATGTTCGGAGTATTATCAGCTTTTTACGGGTCTTTCCTAGCGTTGGCAGAAACCGACATCAAACGAATAATCGCATATTCTAGCATAAGCCACATGGGCTACACCCTGTTTGCCCTATCCCTCTATCCTTTTCCAGAGGGAATCACTGGCGGTGTACTTCATCTAGTTACTCATGCAGCAAGCAAGGGTCTTCTCTTCTTGACCGCTGGCGTAGTTATGCACCAGACGGGCGTAAGAAACATCAAAGAATTGGGCGGTTTAGCGTCAAAGATGCCTATAACCGCAATAGCCGCTGCTATTGCAGCATTCAGTATAGGTGGCATTCCCCCATTTGCCTGTTTCATAAGCGAGTTTCACATTTTCGTTGGGGCTGTTACTGCGGCTGGCTCAGATGGTTCCTATTTCTTGCCTACTGTTTTGATGCTTATTGCGACTGTTTTCAGTCTTGCTTATGTTCTGAGGTATTTCTGGAAAGTTTTCTTAGAGTCTCCTAAACTCCAAAGAAATGACATTAAGGATCCCCCGATCTTCATTATTATTGCAATGATTGCTTTGGCAGCGTTTGTTGTGATACTGGGAATTTATCCTGGGATTTTCATAGACCTGATTCATGCTGCTACATCAACAATGGGATGAGGCTTACAACTAATGAATATCGTTGACGTTCTATTACCAACCATAGTGTTTACGGTTTGTTCCATACTCACTGTTCCTCTCCTGCGTTTTGTACGAAAGACCAAACTTGATCCTCAACGTTTCATGGTGGCTTGGATACTCCTCACCTTTTCCGTAGCTGCCTTCAGCGTTTTTCGCTTAGCAACAGAATACTTTGGGCAGTCACAATCGTTTCTTCAGATCTCTTCCGCAGACACGATTTTGGCGCCCCTATCAACAGTGTTTCTCGTAGACACCGTGTCAGTTTACATGGTGATAGCCTATCTTGTGGTGGGTTCGATCTCATGCTTGTATGCTGTCCTGCACGTAAGTCCAAAGGAGAATCTGTCTGAAAGATACTACGCGCTCCTGCTTATCGTAACGGGCACAGTGATAGCGGCTACCTTCTCCGGTGACTTGCTTACGCTTTTCATTTTTTGGGAGGCAACTGCAGCTGGTTCATGTTTTCTTGTAGCCTACAAAAAATCCCGAGAATCCCTCGAGTCTGCCCTGAAATATTTGGTCATGGTTATCATAGCTTCTGGCTTCATCATCTATGGATTATCATTAATATACGGTCTCACTGGTTCACTTAACTTCTGGGCAGTCAAAGAAGTTCTGTTGACCACAGGGAACCCGCAGCTTTTGTTAATAGCGTTTGCTTTTATCTTGGCAGGGTATGCTATCGAAACCGCTATTGTTCCGTTTCATATGTGGATGCCCGACGCTTACACCGCTGCCCCAGATTCTGCATCAGCTTTCCTGTCCGCCATTGTAGACCAAGGCAGCTACTATGTGCTGCTGAGAGTTTTGTTGTTTATTCTGATTCCCACAGCAGTCGTCGATTGGAGATTCACTGTGGCAATATTCTCTGTGCTCACCATGACCGCAGGAAACCTGTTTGCGTTAGCGCAACAAAACGTTAAGCGCATGATTTCATATGTTTGCATTGCAGACATCGGCTATAATCTGATAGCACTTACCAGTATCACGGCTATTGGGCTTATGGGCAACCTGTTCTTTTTCTTTGTTGCAGCAATGGAAACCGCTCTCGCCTTCATGGTTATTGGTGTTTTCAACAAAATGGGCTTCAAAACACTAGAGGACCTGTCAGGTATGGGACGAAAAATGCCTCTAACAAGCTTTGCTTTTGTCTGTGTAGCCTTGTCGTTTTCTGGAGTACCACTATTCGCAGGGTTCATCGCTAAGTATATGGTGTTCACTTCAGTTTTGCAGTCAAGCGTTGCTTGGTTGGCGTTGATAGGCGTTTGCAACTCTGTTCTTCAATCCGCTTACTTCCTAAGAGTTATTCACTACTTTTATGCCAAGCCTCCAAAGAACGACTTGGACATCAAAGAGCCAAGAAAGTTGCTGGTGCCCATATACTGTTTGGTCATCATAATTGTCGTTCTTGGGCTATACCCAGATTTAGTTCTCAATTTGTTATCTTCAGTTGCGACGTTTTTGCCGGTCTAACCCAAAATTTTAACTTTATAACACACCATAATTCTGTAAGGGAATTCCTTGGCAACAAAAAAAGGCAATCTTATAGCATACAATGACTTAGAAAGCAAAATCATCAACCCTGGATTCTGTACCTTATGCGGGGCATGTGAAGCAGCATGTCCAGTTCATGCAATAA
>SOJY01000067.1 GCA_004376385.1 Candidatus Bathyarchaeum sp. | reverse complement strand
CATAATAATCATAGCATTAATTGCTGTGGTCTCATATTGGTTCATGAAGAAAAGGAATAGAGGTTCACCTGTTTTGATCAGCGACTGACAGCGGATTAGCTATACTAAGAGTTCTGATGCTTCAGAGTAGATTTGGAACATTTTTTGAGCACAAATATCCCAAGAAAAATTTTTACTAACGAACTCTCGACCAGAACGTCCCATCTTCTCACGTAAAGATTTGTCCGAAAGGAGATGTAAAATAGCGTTTGCTAATTCGTAACTATCCGGTTTAATTAGTAGCCCAGTTTCTTTATTTTTTACGACTTCGTTGATTGCGCTAACGTTGAAGGCAACCACTGGCTTAGCTGTGGCTTGAGCCTCCAACAGGGAGATACCTTGTCCTTCTTGGATTGATGGTGAAGCAAAAACATCTGCGCAATTGTATAATTGGTGAAGCATAGCTTCGGGAACATCACCTAAAAAGACAAACTTGTCTGAAACACCTTGCTCTTTTGAATATGAAATCAGATGGTTTTTGAGTGGCCCGTCTCCAACTACTACAAACTTTGTTTCTATATTTTCTTTGATGACATGTTTGGCTGCTTCGATCAGGAAATGTAACCCTTTTCGGGGTATTAGGTTGCCAACGAAGAGTATGACATGTTCACTGTTTCCACCGATCATATCCTTGACTTGTTCACAATCATTGGTGGGCTTGAATCTTTGGAGGTCCACACCGTTTGGAACTATCCGTATTTTCGTCTCATCAACATCATATAATTGAACAATTTTTTGGGCTGAATATCGGCTGACAGTAACAATCAGTGTTGCCTCTCTGGCTGCCTCCTTTTCGATTCTTGCCAGATGCCACATGAAAACGTTAGAGAGCTTCATCCTGAGGGACGGAGACACGCTTTTTGACGATTGAATATACTCGTCCGCCAGAACGCCGTGAACAGTCTGAATGAACGGCTTGCTGATTTTCCGCTTCTTGAGAAGCTTCAGTAATTTGTAACCACTAACAGTGTGCGCTTCATAAACGTCGGCGTTAATGTTGCCAAACATTCCGGAGATGGATCTGTTGAAAACCCAGTTGTCTAGCGGATAAAGCATATCCGTGGAGAAGCAGGGAATGAATGTTGTTCCGTCAATCACAGTAGTTTTGTTGAAGCCTTTTTTTGTTCCGCTGTAAACCGTTGTGTCAACTTCATTTACCAAATTTTTGGCAGTCTCAACTATTCGGCGTTCAACGCCTCCGAAGTAAAGGTGAGGTGGTTGCGTGTTAAAGACAGCTACTTTCAGCTTCCTGTTCATGGATACGTGCCTCTATGTTTGAAGCGGTTCCCCATGCAATTCTTTGGCAAGACTAAGTATTAAAATGAAACCAATTTCGGTTGCCTCAAAAGTTAGGTTGCGAGGTGAACGTGCGAATTTAAGGTTTATTAGCAACTTTAATAGCCCAATATGACAAAAGACGAACCGTGAAAATTATGCAAGTCAGTTTGATTCACATGCAAATCAGCGAATCGCCGGAGAAGAACTTGGAGACTGCAGAGCAAATGCTGTATAGGGCGGCTGATTCAGGTTCCAAATTCATCTGTCTCCCAGAATATTTTGCTATGCCAGCTAGTCTAGAAGACAACATGCCCATTGAAAAGATAGTGAATGAGACCCGTGAACCTGCGGTTAAGCTTCTGAAACGGGTTTCAAAGGAAGTTGACGCTTACATTGTCGGAGGTACTATCTTCGAGAAGTTCAGGGGAAGATATTACAACACATGCCTTTTTCTCAAGCAAGGAAAGATTCTGGGAAAATTTAGGAAGATGCATTTAACTGACTGGGAAAAAAATGTAGGTTTGAACGTGGGAAGTACCTTCCGGGTTTTTGAAACCGAGTTCTGCAAGGCTGGAATTCTGATATGCGCTGACGTTTTCTACCCAAGAACTGTTAGAAGATTGGCTTCTTTAGGTGCTGAAGTTATTTTTTTGCCCGTGTCTGCGTCGAGAACTCATCCACACGTGAATGGGCACCCGCTTACCACAAAGAGAGCAATGAACAACAATGTTTTCATGTTAAAAAACGGCAACACTCGATCAAACTCTAGAGGCGGAAACAGCGCAATAATATCTCCATGGGGAATCCTAAACCAAGCAAAAGATGAAATGAACACCAAAATTATCTCCGCTGATTTAGACATAACCAAATTGAGAAAATACCGGCGCGCCACAGTTCAAGAATAAATTTTTTTGACAAAACTAGAAGTGAACGCCTGACGCTAGTAGATTTTTTCCCATCTTTCAATGATTTTGTTCATGTTTTCGAATCCGAACTTCTCAAGCCAGCCTCGGTAATTGCTGTCATTCACTGCGGTTCTACATATCTCCTTTGCACGTTCTGCATCATGTACAAGAAGAAGGATAGCTTCCACGTCATGGCTGGAGACGTAGGCGACAGTTCTGAGAAGAGCCTTGGTTTCGACATCTCTGGGAATCTCAGCGCTCAATTCTATGAAGATTGGTTTCTTGAGCAATTTCTTGAAGTCCCGCGTTAACGTGTCCACCCAATACATGGTCACATAATTGTGGGAGGAAAGTGGAACATGGAAAAAATCTACATACTCTGCTAGAGCTTCAAAGTCCAAGCCAAACCTTTCCTTAGCTAAGATGGGGTCAGGCCATATTTCTATCCCAAAAGGTTGCTTAACCAGTTTCTTGGCTCTTCTAATAAAATCTGTAACAGTCTGTGCCCGCCATTCTAGCCAGTCTAATCCGCTTTCTCTTTGCTGTTTTGAGCAACGGTCGCAGGTGCAGAATTTTTCTTCCGGAAAGTGGTAAAGGTTTAGAATTACTCCTTCAACGTCTTCTTTTGCGGTGTCTTCGATGAAGCGAAGAATGCTGGATTGGTATTCTTCGTTGGTGGGGCACACAAAGTCCCACGGGAGAGTGAATGCTTTGTTTGTTCTTGTGGCAGGCCCGTTTTCTGAGAGCGCTACCAACTCGGGTCTTTCTCGTAGGGTTTTAGCGTCAACAAAGCAGGTTATATCGTTGTACATTCCTTTTGCAGGTTTTCCTACAACACCGTCGACACGTTTTGAGTAGTAGACGGAAATGTCGAATCCATCAACAATTGTGGGCTCGTAGATTACTGTTCCAATCTTCAATGCATTCGACCTCGACGGATTTGTTATCTTTAACTTTAAATCTAATGACGTTAATTAGTTTTGACGTTAAACTTTGGTGCCCCTCGATGAGGATTAAAATCGATTACGCCAAATGCAGAGATTGCCGTTCATATACGTGTGTTGACTGTTGTGCTATGGCAGTCTTCAGCCTCCAAGAAAACAAGCCAGTGATAGTTGATGGGGATTCATGTACACTATGCGGAATCTGCGAAGACCTGTGCCAAAAGAAGGCAATAACAATAGAAAGATAGATACAATATCTGGGTTGTTGAATATAACAAGTTCAGAACAGCTTTTTTCAGGTGATCACTGAAAAGACGAATAGTTCCGTTAAGGCATAAATAACAAAAGGGAGTTAGACAATAGGAATCTCTCCGTGACTAAGAAATGATAACCCAAAATCATATAATTAACACTTCATTTCTGACAAGTATACGAGAAGGAAAGTAACAGATGAAGCTGGAAACCAGAATCAAGTCTGTCGAAGCTGAGATACAAGAAAACAAACTTGTTTTACGATCAAAGACCCCACTGAAAATATTAAGCTCTGCTGTTCTTAATGGTGGTCCGTGCGACTCGAACTGCATAGTGAACTTTCAGGTACCCGAAGACGCTGGAAGCGACATGGATGATCAAGTTCACAAGGAAGCTGGAGAATTCCTTAAAGAAGAAATAACAAAAATGGGCTTTCCTCAAGACCAAGTCGTAGCAATAATGACCGCGGCTAAAATGAAAAACGTAGAAGTTGTAACCCTAAAATTTGAGGACATGACCTTAACCGCTTTTGTTACTGCAGGAGCATATTTCGCTGCCACAGCCGGCGACGAGATAGCCTCAAAACAGACAGCGTTCCCCTTCAAGAAATGGGGCACAATAAACATCATCATATTAGTTGACGGAAACTTAACAGAAAGCTGCATGGTCAACGCAGTAGTTACAGCTACTGAAGCAAAAGCGTCTGCACTAAGAGAACTCGACGTTAGAAGCCGGTTTTCAGGTGAGGTAGCCACTGGAACGGTGACTGACAGTGTTGTTATAGCTTGCACAAAACGAGGGCGCACAATAAAATATGCTGGAACAGGCACAGCACTAGGAGAGTTGATTGGCAAATCCGTTAAGGTAGCGCTTAAAAAGGCTATTTACAAGCAAGAAAAGCTGGTGTCCAACAGGCCTCTGACAAAGAGACTACAAGAAAGAGGAGTAACTGTTGAGCGAATGACAACTCTTTTTTCGCAAATTCGTCCTATCCTCCGCGAAAACGCTGAAAAACGGAAGCAGTTTACGGAAGAACTTGATCAGGTGTTGTCAGACCAGAACATCGCAGCGCTAGTTATTGCAGGACTAAGACTTGATGAAGATGCAAAAACGGACTTGATTCCTGAGAATCCAGCCAACGAGTATGGTCGGAATTTTGTGCTTAGTAAGATTCTTCAGAAAGCCGTGATAGACTATATGTCAAAGGAAAAAACGGCATCCAAGCAGGTTAGACCTGATTACCTCAGTTCAACTTTCTCAGACAAGATGGGTTGGTTTACCAGAAGCGTCCTTTCTGCTGTTATGTATTCCGTTTATTCAAATGTTGTCGCAAATCAGTCGAAAGAACAGAAAGAATGAATCCGTGAATAATCAATGAAATGATGATTCGTTTTGCTAAAATCGTCGCAACGCTTATAGCTTACTTCAGGTAAGTTTTCGCTTCTGAAGAGGAATTAGCTTTGAAGTTTGGAATGTTCATTTATGAGCCTACACCAGTTGAAGGATTCGACCTTCAAGTCTATCGTCTTAAATCAGAAAGAGGAATCATTGGAACCCCAAACCCCGAAATGACCACCAACATCGCTTGCTTCGGCGACAACAACATGGCAGGCAAGCATCCCGACTGGGTTTCAATGTCAAAAGATGGACCTTCACTGAGAACAAACAAGAAATACAATTTCAGATGGGACATTACCTGCAACTCAGAAAAACAAATGGCAGATTACATGCTCGACTTAATTGAAGACACGGCAGACAAAACCAAAGGAATAACCGTGAGCAGCATGCACTTTGCAGACCACGGATTCTGCACATGCCACAGATGCAAAGAAGCACACGCAAAAAGCGGATTAGACTGGCTAGAATGGAGAGCCCAGACAGTCACAGACTTCATCAAAAGCGCAAAAGAACGAGTGAAAAATAAACCGTTCTATGTTGGATTACTCCCCGACCCTGTCAACGCATACGAAAGATTCGGCATGGACTTCGATGCCCTAGCTGAATATGCAACAGCCTTTGTTGTTCCACATTGGTCCAGAAGTTATGCAACTCCATGGTACTTTGAGTCGCTATCTCGAGCATTCAAAAAAGTATTGAAGAAGCCAGTATACCCAGGACTCTACATACGTGGACCAGGCGACGACCCAAACGAAGTTGCAAAACCTGAACAGATACTAAAAACAGCATGCCGTATAGCAAGAACAGGAGTAGACGGACTCATTTTCTTAGCAGCAAACGCTACAATCATGAAAGACTTCCAAAAAGCTGCAGTTGCAAACGTGAAACTCCGCGAAGAGCTGGAAGGCTACGGCGGCAAACCGGTCTTAGACCTCATAGACAAATGGGAAAGCATACTCGAGTAAACATCCAACGCGCGTTTTTTTGCGCACCCATTTTATCCTTTTAACAACCAATTTTTGTAATAGTCTCGCAGGGAAAAATTCTAATTTTTTCGGTTCTTTGTGGCTGGATTAGAAATCGGTTTCTATTTCTAGTCAGGATTTCTATGTTGCAAATTTTTGGGGCATTTAAGCAAAACTTATATAATCTGCATCGAAGTATTTTGCATCTCTAAAACGAGGAATGATGATGGAATTCGGCAATTACTTGTATGAACCAAAGAAAGTTGAAGGATTCGACTTTGACGTGTACCGACTGAAACCCGAAACAGGAAGACGCGGAAAACCACAAAGCGACATGTGGAACAACATTGCAGTTTTCGGAGACAACGTATCTGGACGTGCACACCCAGAATGGATTTCTGAGTCAGCACGTGGACGAGGCGTAAGAGGAAACAACCAGTATAATCTCCACTGGGATATTCTCTGTCCAACGGTTCAGGAATTCAGAGCAGAGCAATTGGATTACATAGAAAAAACAGCTGAGGAGACAAACCAGCCAATCTTCTTGAACAGCTGGCACTTCGCTGACCACGGGCACTGCACCTGTGACCGCTGCGATAAGCTCTGGAAAAAGAGTGGACTGGACTGGTTTGAATGGCGTAACCAGACAATCACAGACTTCATCAAGGACGTAAAGGATCGTGTGAAGACGAAACTGGTACTAGCCGTGCTCCCAGACCCAGCAAATGCAGACCAACGTTTCGGTATGGACTTCAAAGAACTCTATAAACTGTGTGACGCATTTAACATTGTGATGTTCTCTCAGAACTATGCAACTTCATGGTATTGGGAAATGATTGCACGTGCTTTCAGGAGAATCTTCCCAGAGAAGCCAGTATACTCTAACATCTACGTTTGTGGTCCAGGAGACGACCCCAATAATTGTCCGCCAGTTGAACAGCTAATCAGAGTCTCGGTTCGAGTGATGAGAACAGGAATCGATGGCATCATTTACCTAGCAGACGTAGCTGAGAACATGCGAAAATTCCAGAAGGCAGTAACTACAAAGGGCGAATACAGAGATTCACTAAGCGACTACGGCGGTCAAGTGGCACTCGATCTGTTTAACAGATGGGACAAAATCGTAAAGTAAAACCAATTTTTTCAACAAAATATAGGCTTCGGCCTTTTTTCTCTTTTTTTAACATACAAATCAAACAGCAGTTTTTCTCTCGAGCTTGCAGGCTATAAAGTGGTTACTGCGTTTTGTGTTTTCGAATTAAGGCCACTATAGCCAAAATAATTACTAGAGAACCTAAAGCTGGAAGTGATGTTGCTAGGGTTAAGCCGATGGGGGTGAAGCTCAAGAAGAGGCCTACTAGGGCGGTTATGGCGAAGCTTAATCCTATGGAAAAGGTGAATCTTTCGATTACGTCCAGTGCATCTTCTCTGGGAAACAATGTTTCGGTTAGGCAATATCCAGGCAAAAAGGCTACGAGAACGAAGGCAAATATGTACCTTAGATAGGATAATGGGGTGCCGGTTTCGGGAAAGAATATGATAGAAGCGAACGAAAGAATTGATGTGCATATGATAATCCAGAACCAGCGACTCTTTCTCGGAGACAGAAAGCTGATGAAGTTTCCTTTATGGTGCGTTGGTTCCTCAAGGGACACCAGTCCTTTTCGGTGAAGGTTCTTTACTTCTTTCTGTATATCTTCGAGTTTAGCGTCAACTTGTTCTTGAACTAACTGAACTAGTTCTTTCACGTTCTCTGGTTGCTTTGTCTCCAAAATGTCTAAGATGACTGTTTCTAGGGATTTCATTTGTGCACCAACTTTCTTATTGGCATGTTTACATAAAAGCGTAGTTCTCCAAGTCAGCTGATTGAGTGCCATGAGGAAGACTGAAAGAGGTAAACGTAACTTGGGTAAACCCACTCAAGAGCGTTAAGATTGAGATTTTGAAGAAAAAATAAGAAAATGGGCAAAAGCCCATGGAAAAATTTTGGTTTGCTATAGTTTAACCGACTAGCTTGTAGAGCGGATGCATTCCTTCGACAGCTGGTCTGGTGCCAAGTTCCGCAGTGGCAGTCAATATGTATGTGTCAATTACTGCAACAGCTGGGAAAACGAATTCTGCAAATTCGATTGGCCCAAACATGATCCAGTCTGCTCCGATCATTGGCAGTATAGCGTTTTGTGCTGCGTCGACGGCTTTTTTGATGTTTTTCGGGAAGTTGCCTTTGACCCATCCGAGGGTGTCAGACACGTTTCCGATTCCTGTTCCAACGGCTCCGCGGTCACCGTATTGTTCTTTGATCAAGTATATTGATCTGAGGCCTGCTCCTACGCCTATGCCCCATGCGGGCATAGCAGTGTCGATGAGAGCACCTTCTATTCCAGCTTGGTCACCCATTGCTAGTATTCCTGGCAAAACATCGAGTTTGCCTTGGGTGGTGTCGTCTGTGGGGTTGTCACACAAGATAATGGATGCTTTTACGCCGCAGTCCTTTAGGTTTTGTAGTTCTGCTTCTTTGACGCCTCTGTAGATGGAGTTGTTGATGAGTCTGGCTGATAGTCCAATTTCGTGTGCCCATTTGATGGTTTCCATTCTTAGTCTGGGACTGATAGCGTCTATCTGTATTGGTGCTTGTGTTACTTTGCTGATGAAGGTGATGTAGTTTTGGAATGCGGGTACCGAAGCGCCTACGACATCTAAGATGAATGGGTTGGTTGTCATGTCGGAAAGCTCGTCCATTCTGTTAATTAGAGCTTCAGCTCTTGCCTTGTCAAAGGTTCCCTTCTTCTTGTCCTCTACAATCTTATGACCAATGTAAAAGATTGAGGCGGTAAGAGCAGTGGGAAGCTCTCCAGGTTGACCTCCGAGCTTGATGCCGCCGGCGTTAATAATTTTTTGTTTCTTCTCAAATCTAAACATTCTAGTTCACGCCTCATTTTTTGCGGAATAGTTGCCGCTGAGCTTACTTTCCAAGAGCCTTTTTTGCGATGGCTACAGCCTCTTCCCGAGTTTCACCGAACAATGCGCCTATTGCATCTACGTCACTTTTTTCGACGGCTGCGCCACCGATCATAATGGTGACTTTGCCCTTCAGTCCTGCAGCTTCGATGGCTGCCATCACTTGGGGGATATTGTTTTTGGCTGGTGAGGTGTTTATTGAAACTGCTATAATGTCGGCGTTGTTTGCTTTGGCTTGTGTAGCAAAGTCGGCTGCTGGTGCCTTTTTTCCGAGGTCGATGCATTTGAATCCTGCTTTTTTGAGAGATTTGCGTACCATTTCTTTGGGGGTTAGGTGCATATCGGGATCGAGTGTTCCTATTACAACGGTTCCTATGGGGTTTTCGGGTTCAGGCGGTTCTTTTTCCATCATGGATTTTAACCAAGACATTAAAATTACTTCCTTTTTATTGCGTAATTGAGATTTTATGAATGGACAAGCGTATAAGCTTTTTGTCGAAATAGTATCAACAGACAGTTTTTGGGTGTGATTTCTTGAACAAACTTAAAAGAGTATTATGGAACATAGTTTCTTCAAGGCAGAATGGTCCGGTGAGGTGTTCTGGTTGCTAGTCAAAGGTTTGAAGGGTTTGTTCGGTTTCTTGACAATTATGCCTCTTGGAATGGAGTCAATTGAGGCGGTATCAAAGTATTTTTTTCTTTGTCCCGTAGTCGCGTTAGCGATAGGGTTGGTTGCTGGTGCAGTAGGTTTTGTATCAAACATTTTTTTGCCAGACTTGATTTCTGGTTTCCTTGTTTTAGCTAGTATACAGCTTCTGACTGGTTTTCATCATTTGGATGGTCTCTTGGATCTAAGTGATGCGGCGATGGCTAGGGGCGACACCAAACGGAGGCTGGAGGTTATGCATGATATGTACACGGGTGCGGCGGCTGTGGCATCTGGAGTTATCGTCCTTGCTTTGACGGGTTTAGCTTTTGGGCAGTTTTCTGGTTTGGACATCTTGAAGGCGGCGGTAGTCGCTGAGGTTGTGGCTAAAGAGAGTATGGTTTTGACTGCATATTTGGGAAAAAAGCCGACATACAAGGGCATGGGATATTATGTGGTTGAATCCATGGAGAAAAAGCATCTTGAGGTAATTTGTTCCTTGCTCTTGTGTGCAGTGGTAGGTTTCCTTTTAGTCGGCGTCTATTTTGTTTTTGTTCTTGCTGCGATGGCGGTTGCTGTAGCGGTTTTGACTTCTTATGCTAACAATACTTTGGAAAGCGTAACGGGTGACGTTATGGGAGCCACCAACGAAATCAACCGGATGATCGCCCTCATCATGATCATTGCAGTCATGGTCTAAAAACAGAAGTTAAGCACATTAAGAACACAGTTGCTACTGATTTTAGAAAAAAGGCTGTTTTCAACAATCAGCTGTTATTAGTCTCCTAATATGTTTTTGTTGGATGAGACGTTTGTAAGAACTGTTGGAGTGGTAGATAATTCGCTTTTATCAATTTTTAACTGCAAGTATGTGCGGATTTTCCTTCCGCTCCTTGATGACTTCTTTAATTAGCTTCATTCACGTGTATTTATTGACCTTCTTACAGTATTTCATGTTTTATAACATATGTGAAGAACGAGCACCATTCATCTTCCGGGTCATAGTGTGAGAGAAAGCGTGTGTTACTTAGCTTCACGCGGAAGAAATTTGGAGAGTTGCTAATGGACCATATGGTAACTTAAGGCTTGTTGGGGGTTGCCAAAAATCAAGTGCTTGATCGGTCTCTGTTGACTACGATTTGAATATTATCTTTAAAAGATCTAATCAGTTTCGCATGTTTTAGCGGACGATTTCCCGTTTCTTCCATCGCAGATTCTTTCTTCTGCATTTCCTGCACTTGACGGCGCTGGAAGCGTTTCGTGCTCCGCACTCTCGACAGATTTTCATGTAGAGCCTATGCTTCTGTGCAAGCGTTTTCTTGAAGGGATCCATTATAGGCAAATCAGACATTCTCCGTTAGCTGAGCTTAGTTACGATTCAAATCACCTCTGACCTAAATATGTTTTCCCTTCCCCCTAATTGTTTCAACCACCAGTCTCACTACATCTCCATGCTTTCAAACAGTCTTCTCTCTAAAAATGGCCTTGCCGTGAGCAGTTCCATCCTTTTTGATAAAATTACCGCCTGATGAACCTCTTTTTGGGAGAAGCGATTCCCCGCCCACCTGACTTTACACCATATGCAAAGATTTACCACAACGTATTTATTGCGATGCCAAAAAGCTTAGCAAGTTCACGAACAGAAAAGACGAAGGAGCGAGGCGGAAGCTGGCAGAAAACAGTTCTGTTCTGATTGGGAGAAAGCCAGTAATGAACTACATGCTGGCGGGCGTATCTTTTTTCCACGGCGGAGCAACAAGTCTCCGTTACGGCATGAGGTATGGCAATCAGCAGAGCGGTCGACGTTGTGGACGTAACCCTGCGTCGTTTCATGCCAGACCTTAAATAACCTTGGCGAAATAACCAAAAACACGCAAGTTTAAAAGGCTCCGTCGCTAACTCCTTTATTTCAGGGAGGACACAAGACGCAGTGAAAACCGAACTATGCAATTTCTGCTTGAAAAGCGGAATATTGTGCTCAAAATGTCAAGGAAAACTTGAGTCGGGGGAAGTCAGTGAGGTAGGCTTCACTGTAGCCCGCTTACTTTTGTCTCTGGAAGAACAGTATCCTTCTCTTCAAGATGTACATTTTCACAAGGCTGTGGAATCGGATAGAATCCTTGCTATTCTCGTCAATAAGGGTGACGTGCCGCGTCTTTTGAGCCATGGCGGAAAAATTGTTAAGGCTCTCGGCGAAAAGACGAAAAAAACTATTCGTGTTCTGGAACATGGAGTGACTGAACGAAAGTTCTTGGAAGACCTCTTTGTTCCTTTGACTATTCTGACGATAAACAAGATTTGGTTGCCTGACGGAACCACTGAGACAAGAGTTATCTTGAATCGGGGAAGACGGAAAAGAATTCCTAACGTCAAAGCTTCGAAGGAACTCGCCGAAAAACTTCGGGGAATGACCCTAAGAGTAGAATTCGCTCAATAAGCGTCGGTGTCTCCAGTGAAAATTGACAAGATGGGAGACTGGCGAAGAACCCATTATTCAGCTGATATAGGTCCTGAACTGGACGGACAAGAAGTCTTGGTTTTCGGCTGGGTTCAGGAGATTCGCGACTTAGGCGGCTTACGCTTTCTGATACTGCAAGACAAGACTGGACAACTGCAGATCACTATCCATCGACACAAAGTTGCAAGTGAAGTAGTGGAGAAGGCTGAGTCGCTGCAGAAGCAATACAGCATCGGCGTTAAAGGAACCGTTAAGAAGATGGGAAAAGCTCCCCGCGGAGCAGAAATCGTCCCAAACGAAATGCGGATATTTAGTGTATCACAACAGCCGTTGCCCCTCGATATAACCGGACGAACCAAGGCAGAGATTGATGTGCGTCTTGATGCTCGTGTTCTGGATTTGCGCAGGGAAGAAAATCAGGCTATCTTCAAGGTTCAGCATGCCGCTCTTGAGGCTGCCAGAGCTTTCTTGTCAAAACGGGGATACATAGAAGTATTCACGCCACGAATTATCGTGTCCGCTACTGAGGGCGGTTCTGCCCTGTTTCCTGTTGCATACTTTACGCGGGAGGCTTTTCTGGCTCAGAGTCCCCAGCTCTATAAGGAGCAGCTGATTCTGGATTTTGAGCAGGTCTTTGAGATTGGACCCTTTTTTAGAGCCGAGGAATCGCATACTCGCCGTCACTTAAGCGAATTCATTTCTGTGGACATCGAGCAGGCTTTTGCAAATGCTGAAGATGTCATGAAGGTTCTTGAAGAGCTAATTCATAATGTCTGTAAGGCTGTGGCGGCTAACTGTGAACGGGAACTTGAGCTTCTAGGTCACGAGATTGTGGTTCCTGAGGTTCCTTTCAAGCGTTTAACTTACAGTAAGGTTTTGGAGGAGCTGGAGGCAGAAAAAGTTCATGTTCCGTGGGGCGAGGACATTCCCACTGCAGCTTACCGTGTTCTTGGGAAGCTTCATCCATACTATTATTTCATTACTGACTGGCCAACCAAGGCTAAGGCGTTTTACATCAAACCAAAGGACGACAACCCAGAACTGAGCGAAGGCTTTGATTTGATGTGGCACTGGATAGAACTTTCGTCTGGAGGCGCCCGTATCCACTCCAAAGAATTGCTAATGAAGCGGTTGTCTGAGCAGGGACTAAGCACGGAGTCTTTCAAGACTCATCTGCAGGCATTCGATTATGGTATGCCTCCCCACGCGGGATGGGGTTTAGGCTTAGCAAGACTGCTTATGGTCTTAACTGGCGTAAAAAACATAAGAGAGGTAGTGCTCTTTCCAAGAGACCAATTCAGACTAACACCCTAACCTCTGAGGCTAGTATCCTGCTGTT